>SLJN01000156.1 GCA_007135115.1 Balneolales bacterium | reverse complement strand
TTCATCCGTTATGCTAACCCCTACTTCAAACTTAATATGGCTTAGTGGTATTTTAGCGATATTGGGAGTTACTGTATGACACTATAAATATGAGAGTCGTGCAACAGACACAGCCGGCGGAACGGTCGAGGCTTAGTTCGGTCGTCCTCCTCCGCCAGCCGGCGGATCCGGACTTAGTTTTATTTACACATAGCCCACAAAATCCGTTTCAATCCGTGCAGATCCGCGGCAAAAAAAATCTGTCAATGGCACCGGAAGCGAGGCAAAATAATTGCCACAAATAATAATGCCCACCGAGCTGTAGCGGAGAAATCTGCCCGATCTCATGGAACAACACTGCAAAGTAGTTTCCGCCAAATGAAGCCAAATACCAGTTTTACTGACCTAAATAACATCTCAATGCTGGCAGATCCCTCCACTTCGGTTCGGCTAACTTCAAAATCATTATAACCTGAGTTGGCTCACCTTCGGTCGGGATGACGTCTGTAGTTGGCAGCATTGCGGCTACAAAACACAAAAAATCCGTGTCCAATCCGCGAAAATCCGAGTTTAAAAAACCCGCTCACCCGAGAGCTGCCTGACAAATGGTTCCAAAATATCAATGGTGACGTGATCCATCACCACGATTTTATACCACTCCGGGTTGTCGTGATCATCCGGAACCAGGGCATAAGCATGGGCGAGGTCATCGGGCACATGTTCCTGCCTGATGGTTACGATGTTGGAGCGGGGGTTTCGGTAGTAGGTAATGCCTAATTCGTCAAGTTGGTTAACCAGCCATTGAGTGCGGTACATAAGCAGGTGGATTTTCTCGTGCCATCCGTGCGGACCGTAGGTCATTAAAATCATCCAGACCGCGATGGCATTGGCTCCGGAGCGGCTGCCGATCAAGGTGGCATCCAGACCTTTTACGTAGCTGGCATCGTCGGTATACACATACGGTATTAACCCTTTTCTGGCCAGCAGGATCCCGGTTCCATACGGGGCCTGCACCATTTTGTGAGCGTCCAATACAACCGAGTCCACTTTGGGGTTCGAGAAATCAAGGGCATTATCGTCTCCGCTGAAGGGATAGAAAAAACCGCCATAAGCCCCGTCGACATGTAGTTTGAAAGGCAGACCTGCTTTTTCGAAAGCATCGGTATAGATTTGCACATCATCCACCGACCCGAACATAGTGGTCATCATATTGGCCATGGCAATCACATATCCTATGCCTTCGGCTTTCAGGTCTTCCAAAATGGATTGCAGCTTTTGTGAATCGGGATTACGATCTTGCTTATCCACCGGAATCTGCACCAATCTGATTCCCAGGATATTGGCAGCTTTAGCCACCGAATAGTGACTGTCGTCCGAGCAGATCAACACCATCTGATCCGTACCGGCGCCATACTCGCGCATGAAATAATTCCGGTACATCCACACGGCTTGAATATTTGCTTCGGTACCGCCGGAGGCTACATACCCATCCTGTTGCTCAGGCTCACCATTCAGAATATCCTCAGCGCAGATGCGGATCAGTTCACGCTCAATTTGCTGGGTTCCTTTGAAAAACTCTTCCGACTCCCCCAACGTGTGACATCCGATGTGGTTGGGGTTATGCAGAAGTGCTGTCAGAAATGGAGCATCCCGCAAAAAAGGTGCATCCCTATGAAATACCTTCGGGTCAAGATAGGAGGCCGGAAGACCTAAAATAGCTGAATTATTGAAATCAGAATTTTCATTCAGAGCGTTGAATACGCGTTGTTTTATCTGCTCGGTTGAAAGTTTTTTCCAGTTTTGCATGAATTACGAGGATCTATTGAAGGTAGCTTCGGCGAGTTGGTTGAAGCAACGGGACTCCCATCGATATCTTTTGTAAGCGGGTAACCTTTTACCCGCAATGCGCTTAATTGATCGACTGCGGGCTTTGCGTTATCTTTGAAATAATGATAACGGTGCTTCGTTCATAGCCCGCATCTACGAAATTCGGGGCGTGGCTCAGCCCGGTAGAGCGCCTCGTTCGGGACGAGGAGGTCGCTGGTTCAAATCCAGTCGCCCCGACATAGCAAGTCCGTGTTAAAGCATTACTTTAGCACGGACTTTTTTTGTTTTTATTCCGCACTCCCAATAGCTTCTAACTCTGCATTTTTGGCAGTGGAGATCGAAAAGAAGATGAAAGCCCCTATCGCAATTGCAAACATTACGATGTAGGTGATTAGAGGATCGCTATCCCGGACAATCAGATAGAGGTGGCCGATCATTAACGTGAGAAATGCCATGAACGCCCCTGCAGAAAGTCCTACCAAAGAACGCATTTCTCGGTGAGGACGCAATTTGGTCTTGCAATTCGGGCAAGTGAATTTCGAGGTAGTAGTGATTTTCAGTGCTATGCTAACAGGCAGTTTTTGGGAGCATCTCGGACAGTCAAATGACTTCGCCATGGAACTATTTCTTTTTTTGTGTGTCTGATTTTCTGAGGTTGTAACAGTATTCTTCGGGTCAGAATTTCAACCGGTTTTGAGGGTCAACGTGCTCCGTAGGGTTTTATCTTGAAACAGAATCATGATCCCCAAACGAGCCAAGCCAAATCAGCGCTTTCCCATAAATCCCTCGGCTACCTCTTTAATTTATTTCAATATGGTTGCCTCGGGATGTTTGGTGGGTGGTGGATTTATTAACCCGGCCTGCGCTTCGCTTCGTCCCGCGCTACCTACCAATCGTCTTTACAGGACGAATGTTTGATAGTGATTTAAGGAGGCTACCATTTGAACTTTGAACCCTTGAACATCCCAACTTATCCCCGAAAACCTCTTGTGTTCTTGCATCGGTGTAGGCAAGGCGAAAAGTCCCTGTTTACCAAAACCTTCCAGGTATTTAAAAACCTGAAAGGTTGCTTTGGATCAAACATCAGAGCTGTAGCTAACATTGCTGATAGATAGCAGTAGATTTACGATGTCTCCAGCAATTGAACTTTGAACCCCTTGAACTTTGAACTATCAAACACTTCGAAGTTTCAAAGGTTAAAACCCTTAGCTATTTGATCATGTGGAAGTTTTTTGAAGTAATGCTTCCAAAACTTCAGCAAACCGGGTAAGCTCTTCTTCGGTGTTATAGTAGTGAACAGATGCTCTGATCAAATCCCCGAAGCCCCTGGCGTTCATATCAATCAAGGTGCTGTTAACCGGTGATACCGATACGTTAATGCCGAATTCGGTTAATTGATTCTTAAGATCAGAGGGTTTTACCGGCGTATCAAAGGTTACAATGCCTCCCTGGAGCCCTCCGGCATCATACACGGTGACCCCGTCAATGTTTTTCAGGCGTTTTCTCAGCTCTTCCGCTCTTTTGGCCAATGTTTCAAAGACCTGTTCCGGCCCGGCGTCCAAATAATAGGAGATGGCTGCGGCCAGACCGGATTTGCCGCTGAGGTTTTGCTCCCACTGTTCAAATCTGCGGCCGTCCGGGTGGATTTCGTATTCGTCCCTGCCGGTCCATTCGGCGCTGTGGAGATCAACCGTAAAAGGAGTTGTGGATTCCAGTGCCCGATCAGAAGCAAACAGCAGTCCGGATGATCGCGGGCCTCGCAGGTACTTTCGTCCGGTTACCGAAAGAAAATCACACCCGATAGCTTCTACATCCAACGGTACCTGACCAGCAGATTGGCACGCGTCTATCAAATACCAAATATCACGGCCCTTCAGCTTCTCTCCGATCTCTTCAACCGGATTGATGATGCCGCTGTTGGTGGGCACGTGTGTAATGGCCACCAGTTTAACCTCATCCGACAACTGATTTCCAAGCTTGTTCAGATCAACCCTGCCGTGCTCATCTGAGGCAACCGGTTTTACCTGAACGCCTCTTTGACGCGCAAGATGCAGATAGGATAAGTAGTTGCTGGCATATTCAATTTCAGAGGTAAGGATGACATCACCGGATTCAAAGGGGATAGCGTATAACGCCCGCAGCCAGCTTGTCGTGGCGCTATCGGTATACGCGATATTCCGGGAATGACAGTTCAACCAGGCCGCGGCGACTTGGTAAACCTGGTCCAGTTCTGATTTTTTCTCGCGGTTCACTTCATAACCGCCAATTTCAGCTTCGCGGTCCAGGTACTCCTGCTGTGCCCGAATGACCGGCTCAGGAGACAATGCAGCACCGGCGTTATTGAGATGAATGACATTTCGGGTCCCCGGAGTCTGCTCCCGAAACTTACGGATTTCCTGCTCGTTGAATGAGTCCATGATTTAAGGTTTAAGTCAATTCGGATTCATTGGCCATGGAAGATTTGTAAATCGGCAGGTTTAATCAAGTGTAGTTGACGCTCTTCATCCTTCCAAATCTCCGGCTGATGCCCTTCTCACATGGATGACAATTCTCCGGTTTTTGGCCTGATTTTCTTCAATCGCCTCCCCGTATTCATCCCGGTTGGGCACAAGCGGACGCGACTCTCCGTAAGCTACGGCTTCCAGCTGGTCCTGCTTTATTCCATGACCGTTGAAAAATCGCACGATGTTGGTCGCCCGGTGTGCCGAAAGCTCCCAATTGGATTCGTACTGTGCTGTCGAAATCGGCACGTCATCCGTATGCCCTTCCACTTCAACCTTATAATCTATACCGTCAATTTCGCCAATGCGCTCGGCGATTATTTGCAGCGGGTGTTCCATTTCCTCCCGGATCTGGGCAGAACCCGGTTCATACAAAAATGTGCTCCCCAATTGCAGCTGAACCCCCAGCCCCGTCTCTTCGGTTTCGATCACCTCCTCCAGCTCATACTCTACTATGGCATTGTTAATCTGCTCTTCGACTTCTCCAAACGGCCGGGTCTCCTCTTGCTGAAGTAAACTTCCCTGCAGGGATTGATGAATCTCCTCAAACCGGCTTTGATCTATCTCCGAGAAACTGAACAGCAGCACAAAAAAGACCAGCAACAAAGTTACCATATCCGAATAAGTAAGCAGCCAGTCTTCCTGACCTTCCCCGCGAGAGCTCTGCTTCTGCTGAGCCGAAGCATACACGTGTACGGGTGCTCCTGCCCTGTCTGCAGCTTCTTTTAGCTTGCGATCGTCTTCACTTTGATTTTTTCTGAGATCGAAGGCCATCGGCTTTTTAATCTTTCTCAGCGATTTCAAAATGGAAAGCCGGATCGAGAAAACTGTTCATCTTATCCTGTATCGCCGTTGAAAACTGATTATCGGAAAGCATCAGCAGCCCCTCCATCATCATCACATTGCGATACCGCATGATCTCATTTTTCTCTTTCACTTTTTCGGCTGCCGGCTTGAATATCAACTGAGATAACAGCAGACCGTAAAGCGTGGTAACCAGCGCCAGCGCCAATCCCTGACCAATCTGACCCGGATCGCTGCCGAGATTATCCAGCATGATGATCATTCCGACCAGCGTACCAATCATGCCGAAGGCCGGTGCGTAATTGCCCATGGTTCTCAACACATAAGAGGGCACCATATCCCGCTCAAAACTCGTCTCAAGAGCGTTGTTGAGCATGGTCCGCATTTCATCGGATTTATAATCACTCAGCAGCAACTTAGTGCCGTAGCTGAGAAAAGGGTCATCGAAATCGGATTTTTCAATGCTG
Organism: Balneolales bacterium; assembly: GCA_007135115.1. Classification (GTDB taxonomy): domain Bacteria; phylum Bacteroidota; class Rhodothermia; order Balneolales; family Natronogracilivirgulaceae; genus SLJN01. Next base: position 8,362 of record SLJN01000156.1, on the reverse strand, counting down.
TCTTCCAGTTTTTTCACCCCGCCTTTTTGATTCTGCACTCCCCATTCGATAATGAGGCCGACCTCTCGATAAAGCGTCTGCGGGTTGATATTCTGCGGGATCAGTATGCCGAAAAGATCTTTAAGTGATTTGGTCACATACCGGCCTCGGAACGAAATCATACCGGCGGCGAATGTTCCGCCGATAACCATGAGAAACCCCGGCAGGTTCAAAAACATCAAATAGTTATCGGTCCGAGTGAAAATGGCAAGCAAAAACAACCCGAACCCGAGAAGTATACCTGATAGCGTAAACAGGCTGATCGACTTCATGTGTTACCCCTTGTACCCTGAATTTATTGATCTGACTGAATAAAACTATTGGATCAGTTCAGATTATCCAAATGTGGATTGTGGGTCCCCAACATCTGCAATCTGCTATCACAAATCATCAATCTGCTATCTGTTTAAATTATTTTGATGATTGCTAAGGATCCCTAATCTTGCCCAAGGTCATCACCTCACCTTCTCGAAGAGATATCAGATTGGTGATTGCATAGTGCAGATTTCAGATTTGCCGGGACTACCCCCCGTGCCGCTTCTTCAATTCATCAATCAACACCGTTAACGGCAAATCACGTTGCACAAGCAACATTAGCAGATGAAACAGCAGGTCGGAGGCTTCGTATCGCAGCTCTTCGTTTTCGTTTTTGGCGGCGATTACGGTTTCTATGGCTTCCTCACCTACCTTCTGGGCGACTTTATCCGTCCCTTTCTGAAACAGTGAACTGGTATAGGAACCTTCGGGCTGTTCGGTTTTTCGGGAGATTAAAAGTTGTTCCAGTTGCAGCAGGAAATCCGCTTTACCCGGCTCATCGTATTTAAACTGATGAAAACAGGAAGTCTCGCCGGTGTGGCAGGCCGGTCCGACAGGCTGCGCCATGAAAAGCAGCGTATCGGCATCACAATCCTGCTGGATGGAGGTCGCTTTTAAATGATTACCGGAAGTTTCTCCCTTGGTCCATAGCCGGTCTTTTGAGCGGGAATAAAACGTAACCAATCCCGAATCCATGGTTTTATCGAGCGCCTCGCGATTCATATAACCCATCATCAAAACCTGACGGGTTTGGTCATCCTGGATGATGGCGGGGATCAATCCATCTGATTTTTCAAAGTCTAACTGATCGGGAGAAAACGAGACGTTCATAGAGAATTTTTTACGGTTCAACTGAAAGCCCAAATATAGAAAACCTTAACGATCATAGCTGAGGGATTTTTGGTTTGGTGTATTGGGGAAGTAAGGGTTTACAGAGTTTGGTATATGTAAGAAAAGCTGCAAGTAACCGGGTTGTTTGCAGCTTTTATTCGGTTGATTTAGCCAAACCTAAAACCGCCATTTCCAGCCGATATTGAAATTACGTGCCGGCATGGTATATCGGCGTTCATCTACACGGGACAGATGGTCGCGATACGTGACATTAAAAAGATTATCTATCCTCAAGGTAAGTAAATGTCTACCGGCTTGATCAAGCCTGTAACCGGCATCAAGATTCACGAGTGTATATCCATCGGTAGCAGATTCCCCTTCTGCGACTCTTTCTTGCGATGATACCACCCTGCTTTTAGCCCCGGCCCACCAGCGATCCGTATCGTATTCAATACCAGCCGTTGCACGGATTGGTGGCATATTAGGCAGAGGTGTATGTTCATCATCAAGGCGGTGACCATGTACGTAATCCGCTCCGAGGTTCAGGTTTAACTCACTGGTTACGCGAATTTTTGCATCTGCTTCAAAACCGCTTATAAGAGCATCGTCTGCTTCATACTGAAATATCGGAAAACCGGATGCATCATCCGTTTCCCCGGTCGGTTGAAAAATGACAAAGTTAGATAAGTGATTGGTATAACCGGCAATTTCGGTGGCAACCCTTGTACCCGACCAGCGTAAGAACAGGTCAACACCGTGCCCGACTTCATCTCGTAGATCAGGATCACCGATTTCAAAAGCACCGATGCCTATATGGGGGCCGTCAGCAAACAGCTCTTCCAGGGTTGGAGTGCGATGTGCACGGGCAAACTGGGAGCCGATTTCAAGAGATTGTGAAGGGCGCACATTGAAACCCGCGGCTCCGGAAAAGTTGGTAGATCGGCGGCGTTCATCGGTATCCGGAAAGGAGTCGTTGGATAAGGTTTCCATCCATTCATGCTCTACCCGAATGCCGGCCTGAAGGGTCACCAGATCACTTACCGGAGCTTCCTGAAACGTGAACGCAGCTATACTTCCGTCGGCAACTCCAGGGGTGAAAGCTTCGATTCCGCCAACATCAAGGGAGCGTTGTTTTATGTTGATGCCAAGGGCACCCCGGTCAAGCAAACCCACCGGACGATGCCGGAGCGTAAGGGTAGAACTCAGCGCATATTGCAAAAACTCCAGCTCTATATCTTCCTGATCGAGCTGAGCGTCCACATACTCCATTTCGACTTCCTGCTGGAAAAATCGAGAAGCATGCAATCTCAGCTCACCTTCATCAAAAAAACCGTCGTTTTCCCATTGTCCGCGACCTTGTAAAGCCTGCCGGTCCATCCGGATTTCCACTTCTTCATCCGGATCGTCAATTTCCTCAGGCACGCCATACACATTATCCATGGCCATCACTGCAAGACCGCCGCTAAAATTATCCCCTTGATACGACGAGCCGATAGCACCTTCAAAGTTGTTTATGGCCGTACCGGGTAGTTCACCTTGCGGAGTATGCATGTTTCCGGCTCCCCGGTATGATGCCCGAGCTCCTACAGCCATCTGCTCGCTACCCCACTGATACTGTCCGAAACCGGAGCCCATTGAATTCACGGTGGCCCCTCGAAGCGACGCATTTCCAGAGGATCCGGGTGACCAATCCCGTGGAATGTCCCGGGTAATCAGATTGACCACCCCGCCTAAGGCGCTGGATCCATAGAGTAAACCTGCCGGACCGCGCACAACTTCAACACGTTCGGCAGCTTCCGGTTCGAGAGCAATGGCGTGGTCGTGTGCGGTTGATGAAAGGTCACCCATCCGCTCACCGTTTTCCAACACCAAAATGCGGTCATCATCGTATCCACGAATTACCGGTCGGGAAGGGGCCGGACCAAAGGAACGCATCGCCAACCCAGGCTCTCCATCCAGCATTTCACCGAACGAGTTGGCTGCACGCCGTTGCATTTCCTCTTCATTAAAAGCACGTGAAGGTTGATAGGAAACGGTACTTCCGGTAGGAGAAGCGGTGATTACCAAATCATCAAAATCAATATCTGCCGGGGTTAAATCAATTTCAATTTCCCGGGTTGCTCCGGCTTGTAAGTCCACCTCCACTTCCTTGGTTTGGTAACCGAGATATCGAATTAGAAGTATGTGACTTCCTTCCGGAACATTGGACAGCTCAAAATATCCTTCGTTATCAGTTACAGTAGCAATTTCACTATCAACAAGCTGGATACTTGCAGAGATTAGAGCGTCTCCGGTTTCGGCATCATTTACCGAACCGGTAATTTGTTGTTGAGCAAATGCCGACGGCGCAAACAACAATGTTAAGTTAAAAATTATGATGATTATCTTTTGGGGCATACACAGAAAGGAGATTAAATATTTTAGTCTTGCCTAAATATAAATCAGCCCTCAGTATGATACAAACTAATTTTCACTATGTTCCTCATTTAATACTAAAAAAACTGATAAGCCTAAATCACCTTGTTTATCCGGGTTGTAAGCAAGGTTTTTGGGCCAAGCTTTTACACTATCTCCTCTCTTGTGATGATTAGATATTGAAAATTGTCGCATCTTTGATTTTCAGGATGTGCTATTTGTGATTTAACTCAAACACGTAATAGCCCGACACCACGTTGAAGTTACGTACTTTCATTTTCTATCTTTACAAGATTCATTACCTTTACAGGCTTGACCAAAACAGCCTACATGAAGCACATACGAAACTTTTGTATCATCGCCCATATTGATCACGGGAAGTCCACGCTTGCCGATCGCATGCTCGAGCGCACAGGCGCCATAACCGAGCGTGAGATGCAGGCCCAGATTCTCGATGACATGGATCTTGAACGTGAACGAGGTATCACGATAAAGAGTCATGCGATCAAAATGGACTATAAAGCGGCCGACGGGAACGAGTATATATTTAACCTGATTGACACCCCCGGCCACGTCGATTTTTCCTACGAAGTATCCCGGGCCCTCAAAGCTTGCGAGGGCGCCCTGCTCGTCGTTGATGCCTCCCAGGGCATAGAGGCGCAAACGCTTGCCAACCTTTACCAGGCGCTGGATCAGGATCTTGAAATTATTCCGGTTCTCAATAAAATTGACCTTCCCGGCGCAGATGCCGAAGGAATGGCGCGACAGGTGATGGATCTCATCGGATGCGATAAAGAAGATATTCTGCACGTTTCCGGCAAAACCGGTATGGGTGTGGAAGAGCTGCTTGAAGCTATCGCAAAACGCATTCCGGCCCCGGAAGGCAACCCCGAAGCGCCACTCAAAGCACTGATTTTCGACTCGGTTTTCAATCCCTATCGCGGAGCAGTAGTGTACGTGCGCATTATGGATGGTGCCCTGAACGCCGGCGAAGGCATCACCTTCATGATGACCGAGCAAGAATACGATGCTGATGAAATCGGCTACTTGCGGATCAAACCGGAGAAAACGAAACGGCTTGAAACCGGTGAGGTCGGCTACATCATCGGAAGCGTAAAATCCCTGGATCACACACGGGTGGGTGATACGGTTACCACCACTAAAAACCCCGCACCTAAAGCTATTCCGGGTTACAAGGAAGTCAAGCCCAAGGTGTTCAGTGGAATCTATCCGACAAATAGCGACGACTTTGAAAGCCTGAGAAGTGCACTGGAAAAACTTCAACTCAACGACGCTTCTCTGACATTCCAGCCGGAAAGCTCTTCGGCACTCGGTTTCGGTTTCCGCGCTGGTTTCCTGGGGATGCTCCACATGGAAATCATCCAGGAGCGGCTCGATCGTGAGTTTGACATGGATATCATCACCACCGTTCCCAATGTGGAGTACAGGGTGATTAAAACCAACGGCGAGGAAGTGCTCGTAGACAACCCGAGCGAAATGCCTCCGCCAGGGGAGATTAAAGAAATTCTGGAGCCTTACATCAAGGCGCAAATCATCACCCCGGCGGATTATATCGGCGCCATCATGCAAATTTGCCAGGAGCGTCGTGGTAAGTTTGTCAATACCATGTATCTGGATACCACTCGGGTTGATATCAGCTATGAGCTGCCGCTTTCCGAAATTGTATTCGATTTCTATGATCGCCTCAAAAGCAGCACCCGGGGCTATGCTTCGCTCGATTACGATTTTATTGACCCCCGCCCGAGCAACCTGGTCAGGCTGGATATTCTGTTGAACGGCGAGCCGGTTGATGCACTTTCCACGATTGTCCACCGGGATAAAGCTTATGAGTGGGGACGAAAACTCTGCAGCAAACTCAAAGAGCTGATCCCGAGACAAATGTACGAGGTAGCCGTTCAGGCCGCTATCGGCAACAAAATCATCGCCAGAGATACGATCAAAGCGATCCGTAAAGATGTGACCGCAAAGTGTTACGGCGGGGATATCAGCCGGAAGCGGAAATTGCTTGAAAAGCAGAAAGAAGGTAAAAAACGCATGAAGCAGGTGGGCGCTGTTGAAATCCCTCAGGAAGCATTTCTGGCGGTGTTATCTATGGACAATGACTAACAAGAAAAACGTATGATCTGCATAACCCGCTTTGTTGCAACTACCGTTTTTCTTCTGTTTGTTTTTACTGGTGTAACTTTCGGTCAGTCAGGGTTCAGCACAACCGATATTCAGAAAGTGCCATACGAGGAGCACGAGAAATTTGAGGAAGAGTTTGGTGATATCGACTGGACCAGCTCAGGCTTTGATGCAAGTCTGCCGATTGACCGCATCCCCACAAGCGAGCTTCGGGCTCGTATGCAAAAAGTCTACGGAGATCCCACGTTTGGCGTGGAAGATTTAATGGACCGCCCCGACTTTTCCCCAAGCAAATACGTTCAATTCGAATATTGGTTTATCATTGATGATGAAATACCGATGATTATTTTGGACGTGGACGGGCCGTTTCGCCAGGGCTTAATTTATGCCGGAGCTCCTCAGTTTGTAGACCTGATGCCGGAGATTAAACGGAATTTCTCAAGTGATTTAATGAGTGTTGACTCTTTAGCGGAATACCGGGATTATTTTTATGTAATTGACGAAGATCAATGGTATGTTGTCGGTTACGAAGACGGAGAATTTGTCAGAGAGGAAATTTCAGAGCCTTTCTGATGTTATTATGTGGATCAATTTAAATAAAAGAAGTTTTGGCTAAACGTTCTGGTCGCCGTTCTACAACGCGGGCCCGTAATCGTATTCGGGATAAAGAAAATAAAGACGAGCAAACCCGGGCCAAGTCATGGGCACGGGAATGGCTGGATGCCATCATGTTCGCCCTTATTGCAGCTATTATTATCCGTGCTTTTTTTATTGAAGCTTATCGCATTCCTTCCCCTTCCATGGAGCAAACCCTGCTCACGGGGGATTTTCTTCTCGTTTCCAAGATGCATTACGGTGCACGAACTCCGATGACTATCGGTGTACCCTTCACCAATATTTACTTAAGAGGAGTGGAACTGCCCTCATTTCGTTTTCCCGGTTTCACCGATATCGACCGTGATGATATCGTCGTGTTCAACTACCCGGTTGATCGGGAAATCGTCTCCCGCAAAACCAATTACATCAAACGGGCAACCGGAATCCCCGGAGATACCCTATCCATTGAGGATAAAAGATTTATACGAAATGGTGAGATCGAAGAGTTCAAATCCACCTTCGAACATGAGTACCGGGTGGAAGTAGCTGACGAACGTCGCCTTAGTTCAAGCAGAGTTCGTGATGCCGGCGGCCAGATTACCCGCACCGAGGGTGATGACTACCTCATCAACATGACGGAAAAGGTTAAAGAAGAAATCATGGGATGGCGCGAGGTTGATGATATCTTCCTGAATATTTGGCCTGAATCTCTGAATCAGTTTGGTCAGATCCGGTTTGATTTCGCCCAGGCATTCAACGGGAACTATCACAATATGGGGCCTTTCTTAGTGCCTCAGCAGGGACTCGAACTCGACTTCTCAGATCAGAATGTGGAGATTTATCGTGAAGTCATAGAGCGATTTGAAGGTAATGATCTTGAAGTAAACGAGGATGAGGTTTTAATTAACGGAGAGCCTGCCGACTCTTACACCTTCCAACAGGATTACTATTTCATGGTGGGCGACAGCCGGGATAACAGCGAAGACAGTCGCTTTTGGGGATTTGTTCCTGAGGATCACATTGTCGGCCGCGCCGTGATCATCTACTTTTCATGGGATTCCGACCGGGTCATGCCTCGATTCGGGCGAATCTTCAATCTCATTCACTGATATTATTCCGGAATTTTCCGACGGTAGACTACGCGGTAACAGGTTTAATTGGCAATCGCTTATAATTGGAAAAAGGAAAACCTATTCAACAATTATTCTGCCTGCGACCATAACTTCCGCGCTATCGGTTTCTTCAATGGCATAGTAGTAGAGACCTGGCGTCACCGTTAAACTGAGGGTAGTCGTAAAAGCAGCGTTATCAAGTTCCAGGGAAGAAGTTTCCATAGGATTTTCTTCTATATAATCCTCGGTTTCATTGCTGTAAATCCGGATCTCAAGACGACTGGCATCACTTACTCCGGAAACCTCGCCTTCGAATGTAATCTGATATTCAGCTTCTTCGGCTGTTGCAGAAATGCGGTGATCCGTTGATGGATTACTCAAGTGCACTTGCGGTCGATCTCCCCTTAAAACATCACCAATTACTTCTTCTAGATAGGGATTTTGTTCATACGCCTCGGCATACTGTTGGCGCCAATCCTGCTCTACATCACCCACAACATCATTCTGCTCACCACTCCATAAGAAAATAACAGCTATCCCCGAGGCCAGTAATAAAATGAATGCAGCAGCAAATCTATAAAAGACCGGGCTAAAGGCCGGCTCTGTACCGTTATCAGAGGCAGCTGTTCCATCTTGGCTCTGGTGTTGAGGCTCTTTAATATCAATCTGCCGCCCCAGAGCAAAAGCTTCCTCAAGGCGCTTTAATTCCTCACGGGCTTCTTCATTAAAGAGTAATAATTCCTCAACCTCAGTCCTTTCTTCTTCAGTTAATTCCTGCCTGATATATTTTTCTAATAACTCTTGATATTCAAATTGATCCGCCATTTAGAGCGCCTGATTTAGGTCTTAAGTTTACTTAGCTTTTCACTCACTTTTCGCAGGGTTCGATGTTTTATAATCCGGCAGTG
>SLJN01000402.1 GCA_007135115.1 Balneolales bacterium | reverse complement strand
GAGGTTGGTCAGCAGAAAATGGCGCACGAGTTCAAAGTTTCTCTGGATGAAATTAAAACCACCGTCGAGGCGCTAAGTGAAATCAACCCGATGCTCGGGCACCGGGGGTGTCGTCTTGGGCTGACCTACCCGGAGGTTTCGGAGATGCAGGTCCGGGCCATTATGGAAGCGGCAGCACATGTCGTGAAGCAAGATGGTCTAAAAGTGGAACCAGAAATCATGATTCCTCTGGTTGGCAAAGTTGAAGAGTTAAAAATGACCCGAGAGCTTGCCGAAGAAGTCATCACCCAAGTGCTCGACGAGCAAGGTTTGACGGATAAAGAAATACCCTGGAAAGTCGGGACGATGATAGAAGTTCCGCGAGCTGCCATAACGGCGGATCAGATTGCCGAACATGCCGAATTTTTCAGTTTTGGAACCAACGACCTTACCCAGATGGTCTGCGGATTCAGCCGGGATGATGCCGGCAGTTTCCTGCCGGAATATCTCAGGTTGGGGGTTTATGACCGGGATCCGTTTCAGTCATTGGACCAGCAGGGAGTCGGCCGTTTGGTGGAAACCGGTGTTGAACTGGGCAAAAAAGTAAAACCCAATTTAAAAATCGGCATCTGCGGCGAGCATGGTGGCGATCCCGATTCGGTTAAGTTTTTCCATCGAACCGGACTGGATTACGTTAGTTGTTCACCATTCCGCGTGCCGGTCGCCCGATTAGCGGCAGCGCAGGCAGCTATTGAATACGGAACTAAAGTCTCCGGCAAACAAAAGCCTGCAATGGCTTAGCGCAATTTATTCGATCAGCTCCATGCACTGGGTGATGACTGTGTTGATATCCCCCAGGTTGATATCCCCGGATTTAGGAGGTGCATCCGGGGATAACTCTTTCCAATCGTTAAGGGTGCACCCGCAGTAGGTTTCGACTTCGCTGAGGGTGAATCTACCGGTAGCGGCAAGTTGGTCGTAGCAGGACTGCGTGAACGAATATTTTTCGACATCCAGCCAGGAATTGCTGCGGGATTCATCGGTTTCGATATCCTGCTCCTCTTCAAGAATATCAATATGAAAATTCGTAGGATCGCTGCTTTCTATCATCTGACTGATGGATGGAAGCGGAGCGTCCGGATCAATTTCGGGCATATTCGGACTGACTACCGAGTCGGGCGGGTCGTAATCCCGGGGTTCTGATTCCGGGCTGCTTTCTTCAGCAACTTCAGGTTCCTGATCTTGCGAATCAGGGGACTTTTCTTCCTCTGGTTTTTCATCCGCCTCGGCCACATCAATGGTATCCCGCTCAACTTTTTCTTTATCAGATGAGACCGGTTCATCGGCCTCCGGTGGTATCGTATCCGATTCCTGTTCAGGGTCATCGGGGTCCTGGTCTAAAGCTTCCGGAGCGATTTGCAAAGTGTCCTGAAGTAAGTCGGTTGCATCACTTTGCTGTTCGTCTGCCTCGGGACCGGTAGATAAAATCCGGAATAAAATGTACAGCAGTATTCCGACAGCCAGGTAAAACTTCCAACCGGGAGTGGGGATATGTGAAGAAGCCGACCTGTTCATGTTGTTTGCCGGGATTGGTCTGCGGATTCTTGTAAGGGTTGCCGTTATAAGGTATATATTAGGAAAATCGGATGAAAGAGGGAGGTGGACTCATTCATCTTTATTTGCTAAGGTTTAGATTATTTTAAACCGCTGATTTTGATAGGGTTCAAAGTTCAAGAGGTTCAAGGTTCAAATGCTGGAGGTATCGTAAATCAATTGCAGTTTATCAGCAACATTAGTTATTACTCTTATATTTGAATACTGAGTAACCTTAGGTTGTTAAAAATAAATGGTTGAACAAGACTGACTTAATTAATTAAGACGTCATCCCGGAAACAATGGAGCGATAGCGGAATTGTTATCCGGGATCCAGGGAATAGAGCACGAAATCAGCCTTAACCCTCAGATTCAGCCTCCCTTACTGTCGAGGTAATACACAAGAAGAAATATTTTGGTAGTCACCGTTCAAAGAATTCCAGGTTCAGTCGCGGGAGATTCTGTAATGTAGCAACAGCCATTTAATTCAACTCACCGACATAAACTCCTTTTTCTGTTCGAGGTAGGGTTCAAAGTTTTTCCAAAGGTCTTTGTTTTCGGGCTTTTGCAATTGGGGGTCATCCTTAAGCAGGGTATAAGCTGCTTCTTTGGCTTGTTGCAACAAATATTGGTCTTCAATGATATCGGCATGGCGAAATTCTGGCAGTCCCGACTGGCGTGTGCCCATAAAGTCACCGGGTCCTCGGAGCTTGAGATCCATCTCAGCAATCTTGAATCCGTCGTTGGTCTCAGCCATTGTTTTAAGGCGTTGCGAAGCTTCTTTACCCGGCTGATTTCCAATCATCAGGATACAGTAACTTTGCCGGGTTCCACGACCAATGCGTCCGCGCAGCTGATGCAGTTGCGACAACCCGAACCGCTCGGCATGTTCAATGACCATCACTGAGGCATTGGGAACATCCACGCCGACTTCAATGACGGTTGTGCTGACCAGTATTTGAACCTCTCCGGAAGCAAATCGACCCATCACCTCGTCCTTCTCTTCGGTTTTCATCCTGCCATGTAATAGCCCTACCTCAAAATCGGGAAAACGTTTGCGAACTTTTTCAAACCCTACGGTAGCATCTTTGAGTTCGAGGACTTCAGACTCTTCTACAAGCGGGTAGACGATATAAGCCTGACCTCCCTCGCGGATCAGATTGTCGATAAAGGTGTAGACTTCCTCTTTTTTCTTTTCTGTGCGGACCGCTGTTCGGATGGGTTTTCGGCCACCCGGCATATCGTGAATCACACTCACATCAAGCTCACTGTAAACGGTCATGGCCAATGATCGCGGGATCGGAGTAGCGGACATCACCAGCAAATGCGGGTTTGGGCCTTTACTGCGCAGTTGAGCACGTTGGGCAACCCCGAAACGATGCTGTTCATCAACGATAGCCATACCGAGATTTGCAAACTCCACCTGCTCCTGAATGATGGCATGCGTGCCCACGACAATCTGAGTCTGCCCACCCGAAATACCGCTGTGAATTTCTTTTCGGGTTGATGTATTCTGGCTGCCGATCAGAAGCCGGATATCAAGCCCGAGTGGTTCTGAGAGTTTTCGAATCGTTTGAAAATGCTGCTCTGCAAGGATTTCAGTCGGTGCCATGAAAGCGGCCTGAAATCCACTGTCCAGAGCCATCAGCATAGCACCGAAAGCGACAATCGTTTTTCCGGAGCCCACATCCCCCTGGATCAGCCGATTCATTTGATAACCGGAAACGACATCGCGCTTGATATCCGAAAGGGCGTTTTTTTGTCCCTCTGTAAGCTCAAACGGCAGATGTTCCAAAAAGAAAGAACGAATGTAATCACCATTGACATCGAGCCGCGGTCCTCTTCTCTCCTCTAATTGACTGTGTTTTAGATACAGCACACCAAGCTCAAACAAAAGAAATTCCTCAAACTTGAATCGCTCAAGCGCTTTTTGATGATCCTGCTGTGTATTGGGTTGATGAATTTTTTGGAAAGCCGTGGTGCGGTCGGGCAGTTGAAACTGTTCTAAAATCCACCCGGGCAGAAATTCTGGCGTTTTAAATTTTGTGAGCAGCTGACCGATCCATTTATGAATGAGCTTGGATGAGATATAGGCTTTTTCCAACGTATTATTACTCGGATATATCGGAAAAAGTCCGGTTGGTGGGTTCCCCTTGGATAGTTCTT
>SLJN01000105.1 GCA_007135115.1 Balneolales bacterium | reverse complement strand
TCTGAAGGGAAACCATTCGGACGATTGTTGTAAATGGAGTCGTCGAGGTTTTCAGCTCCGTTTCCTGCGGCTGCAACTATAATGACACCTTTGCTGCTGGCATAACGGACGGCATCATAGTCATCCGGCCACCATTCAAGTGCGATATAGCCTCTCTGGTCGCTACGCGCCTGAAAATTGTGCCGTGGCCCCGGCCGGTGCAGCTCAATGAGTGCAATATCACCGGGTCTGAGTCGGTCTGCCGCCATTTTTATCGCGCCGGCCGACCCGAGCCCTCCAAATATAGAAATGGCCTGAACATTAGAATCAGGGCTGATACCGGTGACACCGAAGCTGTTTTTATCGCCTCCGAACTCTCCGATAACCGCGGTTCCGTGGTTCCGCCATAATAATTGGTTGGACATCGTACCACCTAAAAGTCCTCCTTGATTTTCCTGCAAATCTTCATGACTAAACCTCCAGGCACCTTCAATATCAATGATACGAATGCCACTGCCTTTCCCTCCACGATAATTCCAGGCAAATTTGGCATCTATACCAGCCGGAGCCGGATTTAGATAACCTTGACGGGAAGTAAAGTCTGAGGTTTGATCAGGCGGATCTTCCGTAAGCGCAAACATTTCATTAAGCTCAACTTCATCCGGAATATCGGCCAGTTCTTGTTCCATATCTAAGGTTTCCGCTGATGCCGGCATTGCCGCAGGTTTCACATAGGCGGCTTCAACGCCATCCATCTTCTGAAGCTTTTTGCAAATCTGATCCATTTGATCATCAGACGCGTCCACCCCATAGTAGACCGACAGATCCGGTATATCCATATCGCTTTCGGCTGCCATCGAACTCATCTGAGTTTGAAGTCGCTCCTCGCTCATCCCGAAGAGCGGATACATGGATACTTTTTCGGTTTCAAGGAGTTTACTGAGTGATGAGATATTTGCTCCTGTAGCAGAAATGAGACCGTCTTTTCGTGCTCGTAACCCAAGTTCATGTCTGGCCTTTACAACCAGTTCTCTTCTGTTTTCCATACCGTTACCGGAAGATTCATTCCGGTCGACATTTTTCTTTTTAGCCATATTATATCCTGAATTAAAGGTGGGGGTTAGGGGATATCTTCTTTGGGTTTTATATAGACTCCTTCTACACCGTCCAGTGACCGAATATGCTCCAATACTCCTTCTATATCCGAACTTTCATCCGGAATCGTTGCAACAAAATGCCGCCGAAGGGATGGAACATCCGTTTCAGGGTGTACCGGCCTGAGTGTGAGGCCATGAGAATTCAGCGTACGCAAGAGTTCATCAGCTTTTGCATGCGATGATGGCTGATGTTGATGCAGTACACGTGCCACATCATCTGTTATCTGTAATGAAATTTCCATTTCGGTAGTACGGGGTTTTTCCTGCCCTTAAAGAAATTATACAGATATTATTTTTATACCGCTGAACCTCTGCGGTTAGGTAAGCTTTTCATCAAGGTGGACCGATCTTTATGTATTCCTCACAGCCTCGGTATTTTTACCACCAGATGAATCTGTCATCTATTGATACAAATATAGCCTAATTACGAGCAGTTGTCATGTAATAGTGAATAAACTTTTTGTGATTTTGGAGTAGCAGAAATGATGAAAACTATTTTCGGCAGCAAAGCCGGGAAATGCTATGTGATTACACATGGACTGTGCTATCAAAAAGAGGAGGGGGATGGGAAATAATTTAGATCCTGATACTTTGCCGGTTTATAGGGAAGAAGCCTCAGAAAACATGGTTTAATAAACTTTACAGTGTCCGGGTTCAAATTCCAACCTACTTACTCATGAGTATCAGGCGTTGAAAAAGGAGCAAAAGCGATAGAGCATTACTTAGCGCAAATCAATGATACCTGCAAAGTTTTCTATTGTTTTGAAGTAATTATCCCCTGTCCAGGATAAAGGATACCGGTATAGTATACTGCACCGGTACAGCGCGCCCACGCTGACGTCCGGGGGTGAACTTAAGCTGCTGAATCGCTCTTACAGCCGCTTCGTCTAACCCGGCACCAGCTCCCCTTATAACTTGTGGGTTATGCACGTTTCCTTCTTCATCGATGATGAACTGAACAACGACACGGCCTTCAATTCCGGCTCTACGCGCGAGTTCCGGATATACAAGAGCATCGTAAAGTGCATCCATACCGCCAATAATCGTCGGCATTTCCTCAACAGCTATGAAGAATTCAAGCTCTTCTTCCTCATGCGCTTCCTCTTCAGGGGCTGTCGGTGGCGGGGGAGGAGGTCCGGTAGGTTCCGGGCGATCGACATCAAAATCGAAGAACTCCTCCTCAACAATCACTTCGTTGGGAACGACTTCAGGCGTGCGAGGTCGCTGTGGCGGCGGTGGCAGGCGTTTCTGTTCGGTTTGTATGATATCGCGAAGTTCAACTCTGGGCTGCTCTCGCTCGGTGTATTTTATCTCCACTTGTGGATTAAAAGGAACCCGGAACAGTACAATTAATACTGCCAAAACAATGATTATGGAAGTAAAAAAATTACGTTTATAATCATAAGTTTTTTCAGCTTGCCGTGGGTACATTTTAACAGGTTTCATGACAACCACCTGATCTTTAGGCTTTAAAAATATTAATTATTTAGTACAACTTGACATACCTCGAGTCCTTTTCTAATAGTTTCCGGCTCTTAGTGCCATCTTAACAAATCCTTCAGCCACTGGGCATCGGATGCAACTTTTCCAACTTTTTAAGTTCAGATGCCCATGACATCAGAACACATACCTACCTATATTTTCAACTGTTTAAGGCTGCAAAAATTGCGACCCTGAGGTCCAATTTATCCAGTTAATAAACACAACCTGCAGTATTACACCTTCAATTTTCAGCAGTTATAACGCCTATTTACGTGTTTTTCTATTGGCTTTTATTACCCTTTGCAAAGGTCCTTTCGGCTAATAAAGGGATCGGGAGTTTCAATACCTATCGTTCTGTGATTTACTGAAATAGAAAAAATGTTTATTGAATGCGCATATTTTGCTGAATCTTCCCCTCTGTTGTATCGTAACGATCAGTCACATTGAAAAGGATTTTTGTTCATAAATTTAAGTCTTTTTTGTCGTATGACTCATATTGTATGGGGAGTATTCATTGTAATTTTTTGCATCTGTAATACAGCAATGGGAATTGGTCAGCAAAACCTACCCAATCAACCGGACACACTCAGCTTAAACTATAAATCCCACGAATTACCGTCAGTTGAAGAACCTAAAGACTCATCAGATTTTTCACTGCGATTCGCCTTTGGATTAGGTCTGGGTTTCAGTTGGTCGAATAATCCCGGTGAAAACTTGATGGCCAATTTTAATGCAGATCTCAAAACCCGGCGGCTCCGGTATACATTACGAACTGTTCGCTTTTCCGGAGATACTATTAAGCATACAATGCCCTCCATTACTGAAAGTAGTTTTCTAATCGGGTCATCCCGTTTTCCAGCTTCCTTTGGAGTTTCCGTTACAAATTTTGGTGAGTATCGGGAAACCATTTATAGACCGGAAGGATCTGTTGTTATCTCACACTCACCCGGAACTACAGCAGGCTTGACTGCCGGTTTGCAGTATATTTATCAAACGGATTCCTTTTTTGGATACGGCTTTTACGGTTTTGCCAACCTTAATACACATGCCCATATGGTAGGAGCCTCAGTTACTATTTGGTTTGGACCCATCGAATTTTGAGGTGTTACATTTAGAATTCGGCAATCCATTCAAT
>SLJN01000291.1 GCA_007135115.1 Balneolales bacterium | reverse complement strand
CGGTTCCGATCTGAAGATCCATAAACAATCAATTATCAGGTTTCGGCTTGATCAAAAAAAGTGGCTGAATTTTTTCCGAAGGTATTTAGTGCCTCTAAGAAAACTCTTGGCGTTTTCTTACGACACTACCTCTTTTCTTACAGGCACTAGTTAGCGGCATAAGCCGGATTTGATAAGCACGGAATATAGGTTTCACCGCAGAGGTTTCAAAAATGTTGGGATCACTTAAACAAAAACGAGGTCTATGAAAGCTCCTAATCCCCCGTACCGGTGCACTATTGTAGAGGTGACAGGTAATTATTTTGAATAGAAAATTAACGATTGAAATTCTTTGTCTTTAACTATTAAATCAGGAAGAGCCTTGGCTATGTTGTTGAAATATCAACACATAAAATCCGCGTTGTATCCGCGTAAATCCGCGGCTAAAACCATCTGTCTATGAAAATGGAGATGTGCTGAAATCTTTTCTATCTTGCCCGGCAATGGCGGATAACAGCGAACATAGCACAAGCGCACCCGGTCTCGACAAACAAAAATGGCCATGGAAGACTGAGCCCCAAAACATATCCGTGAATGACGGGCCTAATCTTTCCATCATCACCCCCTCTTACAATCAGGCCGATTATATTGAGGCGACCCTGTTGTCGGTTTTAAATCAATCCTACCAGAATGTGGATTATATTGTGATGGATGGGGCGAGCACGGATGGGTCAGTGGAAATTCTCCGGAAATACGAAAGCCGTTTGAGCAGATTGGAGTCAGCCAAAGATGATGGTCAAGCAGATGCCATCAACAAGGGAATCAGCCGGGCGGAAGGGGAGTGGATTGCATTCCTCAACTCCGATGATCTTTATCTTCCGGATGCACTGCAGGCCATTGCAAGACAACTCAAGCAAACCAAATCCCGGTGGGTTACCGGAGGTGTCAGGATCCTTGGTGATAACGGCGCTGATTACGGCACACGCTATCCCGACTTACCTTACCCGGCTGATTTAGGTGCCTGGCTCACGTATGAAAATCAGGTTCCACAACAAGGCTGTTTTGTGCACCGGTCGGTCTTCGACGAAATCGGTCAATTTGATACCTCCATGCACCACGCATTCGATCTGGATTTTTGGGTTCGCATGAGTCTTGCAGGGATTCAACCAGAACTTCTTGAACAACCACTGGCTGTTTTCCGAATACAGGATTCAAGTAAAAGCATGACCGGCCGGCTGCCTTTTGTGGAGGATCACCGAAAAATTCTGGAAAAACACCGAGATTCCGTTTCCGCTAAATCATACCAAACTATTACCAAAAAACTCAATGGGATGGAAGCGAACTCACGTATTTATGCAGCAGCTAACTGGGCGGAGCAAGAAGATCGATCAAAAGCTCTGAAGCAGTTATCCCATGCTTTCCGACTAAAAAAAAGCAGTAGTTTAACGCGCCCGTTTTGGGGAGCTGTAAAACGCACGTTCACAGGAGCATGACTGATACTACATCCGGCAAATATGATGTCATCATCGCGGCATATAACAATGAAGCCTACATAGAAGCAGCTCTCCGTTCGGTTTTTCAAAGCAGCGTGCAGCCATCCAGGGTGATTGTAGTGGATGATGCCTCCTCAGATAACACTCCGGAGATTGCAGCTTCCTTTGATCGGGTGGAAGTGCTTCAAAATGAACAAAATCAAGAGCGTTCGACCACCCGTAATCGGGGTGTTGAAGCATCAGATGCCGATTATATCCAGTTTTTGGATGCTGATGATTTACTTCACCCGGAAAAGACGAAGCATCAGATACAGATTTTGGAAAAAAATCCTAAAGTGGATGTAGCAGTCGGAGATGTTTGGTTATTTCATGACGGGCAATGGCCGGGAGAAAAAAGAACCTATCCCGCCGATATCGACTTTCTGCGGCAGTTGATTCGCAAAAACATATTTGCACTGCACAGTTTGCTGTTTCGGAAATCCTTTTTTGAAAGATTTGGCAACTTTGATCCGGCCTTACCCATTGGCGAAGACCGGGAGTTGTACATAAGGTCATTTGTGAATGGGGCAAATTGGATTTATACACCGGGAGCAGAAGGCTACTATCGGCAACATCAAAGTGGTACCATCAGGTCGCGGCAATACGATTCTGCTTACTTCAACGCGGTTGCCATCAGGCGGCATCGCCATGATTTGGCTGAAATTGCTGACGGGCGTTACCGAAAGCTCACGGCCGACTCACTACGTACACTTGCGCGTAATGCCAACATGGTGCTGCGTCCGATGGATGAGGTTGCGCAACTTATATCAGAAAGTTCGGAAATACACCATTCGCCAACGCTGCCGCAGAACCGAATTTATCACTGGATGGAAAAGTTGCTTGGGTCCGTGATATTTGAGCGCCTGTTGAGACTCCGTTTTTTGCTGGGAAGATGAAATTGACACTTGTCTAAGCCCTTGGATGAAAACTCTTGTGCACTTCCTCCATCAGGTTACGGTCGATATGGGTGTAGATCTCGGTGGTCAAAATAGATACATGCCCGAGCATTTCCTGAACCTCCCGGAGTCCGGCGCCACCTTCAAGTAAATGGGTCGCAAAGGAGTGTCGGAATATATGCGGATGAACTTTCTTGGAAACCCCCGCCAAATTTGCGGAATCTTTAACAATTTGCCACACACTCATTCGGCTGAGTGGCCCTCCGTAGGCATTCAAAAACAGAGCATTTTTGGCTTTTTCCTTGCTTTTCAGAAAATACGGGCGGGCTTTTTCGAGGTATGTTTCCATCCGCTCTGTAGCCATCCGACCCATAGGTACGATGCGCTCTTTGTTGCCTTTCCCGGTTACATTCAAAAAACCGATTTCAAGATGAAGGTCGTTAAGGGTCAGTCCGGTTAGTTCACTCACGCGAAGACCACATGCATAAAGTGTTTCCAGGATAGCCGCTTCCCTCATTCCTTTATAGGTGTCCGTATCCGGGACTTCAAGGATTTTTTGAACTTCATCAATTGTGAGAACATCCGGTAGTTTTCGCGGCAACTTGGGGGACTCAAGTAATTCGGCCGGATTGGCAGGAATCCAACCTTCCAGATGCGCATAACTGTGGAAGCCTTTGATGCTGGAAATATTCCGCGCCATCGTGGCGTGAGACAGCTCCATGGCAGATAGCTCTGCCAGATAGCTCTCAAGGTGTTGAACGGTAACCCCACCGAGATCAGGTAACTTCAGATCTTCAAAAACAAACCTAAGGTAGCGCCGGATATCATGTTCGTAGGAAGATACGGACCGGTCCGACAACCCCTTTTCAAGTCGGACAAACTGAATGTATTCCTTGAGTAATCGCTCGTAAGAGTTCATGATGAACGACGGTCGGCAGTGTTTTCCGATGGTTCGGTTTTTCCGGATTGAAGACCATCTTGAGAATGCTGGTCATTTTCCGAAACCGGCACTTCTTTTTTCTCATCTTCCGCCGATTTCTGATCGTTAGCCTCTTCAGCTTCCTGACCAGGATATTTCACCCGTCCATGGTACATGCCTACCAGAATCTTCAGGAAACTTTCACGGATGATTCTGAGCTCCTGGAAAGTGAGCGGCGTATTATTGAGCTGTCCTTCGTCAACACGATCTTCTACCATTCGGTTGACCAGCTTTTCCAGCTTTTGGTAACTCGGCTCCTTCATACTGCGGGATGAAGCCTCTACGCAATCCGCAAGTAATAAAATTCCGGTTTCTTTTGAATTGGGGATAGGGCCGTCGTAGCGGAAGTCCTCTTCCCGGATTTCTT
>SLJN01000010.1 GCA_007135115.1 Balneolales bacterium | reverse complement strand
TTTAACGCTATTAGAAATTTATGGCGCAAATTTTTCCGAAGTGGGCCGACAAGGTTCCCAAGAAAATTCAACTTGGAATTATTGTTTTAGTGACTGGGATCGTATTTGGATTCTGGTATTTCGGTTCTCCTGATTATCTCGAGGTTGGTTACGCACCGGAGCAACCCATTCCTTTTAGTCACGACCTGCATGCCGGGCAACTCGATATAGATTGCCGGTATTGCCATGGGGGCGTTGAGCTGTCAGCTGCAGCTTCCGTGCCATCATCACAAACTTGTATGACATGTCACGAAGCGATAGAAGCCGACAGTCCGGACCTTGCTCCATTGCGCGAAAGCTGGGAATCCGGTGACCCTATTGAATGGGTTCGCGTACATAAGCTTCCGGAGCATTCCTACTTTGATCACAGCATTCATATTAATGCTGGAATCGGATGTGATTCCTGTCATGGAAGGGTTGATCGTATGGAAAGGGTGATCAAAAAAGAATCCATGAGTATGAGTTGGTGCCTTGACTGTCACAATAACCCGGAAGAGCAATTACGTCCGGTAGAAGAGGTGACAAATCTCGCCTGGGAGCCACCGGATGAAGAGTATCAACAGGAGTTTGGTGAAATGATGGTTTCCAAAAGAAACATCGTTGCTCCGGTTTATTGCAACGCCTGCCACCGCTAATCGATTATAAAATTATTGTTTGCTTCACATGGGCAAAGAACATCAAAAAACATATTGGAAAAGTCTCAACGAGTTAGCCAATAACGAAGAGTACCGTAAATTTGCAGAACGTGAATTTCCGGAAGATGCCACTGAATTAAAGGATGGTATTTCCCGCAGAAACTTTCTGCAAGTAATGGGTGCTTCTGTCGCTCTTGCCGGCCTCGCCTCTTGCCGTAAACCGGTAGAAAAAATTCTGCCTCACAGCCGTCAGCCGGAGTTCAAAGTAACCGGAGAGTCGAATTATTATGCCACAAGTATGCCATTCCACGGGTATACAACCGGTGTACTTGTTAACTCTTACCAGGGGCGACCCATTAAAATTGAGGGTAATGACCTCCATCCGGCAAGTGCAGGGAAAACCAACATTCATGCTCAGGCTGAAATATTGAGCATGTATGACCAGGAGCGGTCCAGATACGTCAGAAATAACGACGAACAATCTTCGTGGGAAGATTTTGTCGACTTCTGTGAGGAGCATTTTGCCGACACTGATCGCCGCATAGCTTTCATCAGCGAAGCTAATCATGGTCCTACCTATAATCGCCTTAAAGACGAAGCGCAAAACCGGTTTACAAATGCCGACTGGGTTACTTTTGAACCCTATGGCGAAGAGAATGTATTAGCCGGCCATGAACAAGCACTTGGCCAAAAGCTTCGCCGCTCCAACCGTTTTGATCGAGCTAATGTAGTTGTTTCGCTTGAAGATGATTTCATGAATGTCGCTGATAATAATGTTCAGAACATTCAGCGATTCTCGGAAGCTCGCAAAATTGATTCGGTGGAAGATGAGCTAAATCGCTTGTATGTGGTTGAAAGCAATTACTCTCTTACCGGAAGTAATGCGGATAACCGTTACCGGTTGAAGACCACAAAGCTGAAATCATTCACATTCGCTCTCGGTGCTCGATTATCACAGGATGTATCCGGTTTGGATGCTTTCTCAGGCTACTCCGATGATTCTATTGATTCTGATTGGATTGAAGAACTTGCTGCAGAACTCCTGGATAATCGTGGTAGTTCTATTCTCACTGCCGGTTCCGAGCATCCTCCAGAGGTTCATGCCGCAGTTGCAGCAATAAATGTAGCACTGGATAATGCCGGTGAGACCGTTGAGTATATCTCGGTACCTACTGTCGATGAAGGTGATCAGAATAAGCGCTACCGTGAGGTTGTTCAGGCAATGCAAAACGGCGAATATGATACGGTCGTCCTGATCGGAACAAACCCGTCGTTCAATAGCTACGGTGATCTTGATTTTAACGAAGCGCTGGATCAGGTGGATACTTCGATTCACCTCGGCCTTCACAATGACGAGACCGGAAGCCGATGCAACTGGCATGTTAACCGTGCTCACTTTCTTGAAACCTGGGGCGACGGACGCAGCTGGGAAGGTCAGTTGTCGGTCATCCAGCCGCTGATTCAACCGTTATTTGACGGTAAGAGCGAAGTAGAATTTCTTGCAGCCGTTGTTCACGGTGAAGATGAAAAGGGTGTTGATCTCGTCAAAGAATCATGGGATGATGTCCTCACAGAAGATTTTGACAATCAATGGGATACAGTTCTCCATGATGGCTTGCTAGAGGATACCTCTTATGATCTGGCAAGTGTTTCATTGGCAGGTAATTTTGCTGATGAAATCAGTCAGGCACTATCTGATGCTCCTGCAAGCAGTGATTCCGAAATTGAATTTGTCCTACGCCCGGATCCCAAAATTGTCGACGGGCGCTATGCCAACAACGGTTGGTTGATGGAGCTACCCGATCAGATGACCAAAATTACCTGGGATAATGTGGCTTTATTGAGCCCTCAAACTGCCCGGGATATTGGCATTCCTGATTCAAGAGCTTTTGGACAGACTGCTGTTCCAATGCTCACTATCGAAACCGATGAAGGTTCGGTAGACCTGCCGGCTTGGGTTATTCCTGGTCATGCTGATAACAGTATCACCACCTATACCGGATATGGACGTGAAATCGGCAAAGTTGCTGCTGGCGTTGGCGTAAACACGTTTGCCGTTCGTAGTAGCGAAAAGCCACTTGTTCACTCCAGTGTATCGGTTTCAGCATCCGGAGAGGAATATGAAATTGCCTCTACTCAGGATCACCACAGCATGGAAGGTCGTCCTCTGGTTATGGAGGCCCCGGTTGCTGAGTATCGTCAGAATCCTACGTTTGCGGATGATGAAGCCGGAATCTACGAGGGTGAAATTGATCCGGAAACCGGCAAACCCATTAATCTTTATGATGTTGATCATTTCCCGGAGCATGAGCCTCAGTGGGGAATGACCATCGATCTGAATTCATGCATTGGATGTGGTGTATGTACCATCGCCTGCCAGGCTGAAAACAACATTCCGGTGATCGGTAAACGTGAAGTTCGTCGCGGCCGGGAAATGCACTGGATTCGTACCGACAGATATTTCAGTGGTGATGAAGACGGTAATCCTAAAGTGATGCACCAGCCGGTGCCTTGTATGCAATGCGAGCAGGCACCTTGCGAGCAGGTATGCCCGGTAGTAGCAACCACCCACAGTGATGATGGTCTGAATCAGATGACTTATAACCGCTGTATTGGTACGCGTTACTGTGCCAACAACTGCCCGTTTAAAGTGCGTCGTTTCAACTTCTTTAATTACGCCCGAGAGTTCCTTGCTGAAGGAGATGATCCTGAGATCATCCAAATGGCGATGAACCCGGATGTGACTGTGCGTTTCCGTGGTGTTATGGAAAAATGCACGTACTGTGTACAGAGAATCAGTCGGGCGAAGATCGAAACAAAGAATAAGACGGGTGATTCAATTAAACCGCCGGATGGGTCAGTAGTAACGGCATGTCAACAAGCCTGTCCTGCAAACGCCATTGAATTTGGTGACCTGACCGACGACCAAAGCAAGATTAGTCAATCCAAGGTAAAGGATCGGCATTACAACTTGCTTGAGTATCTGAACATCCGGCCACGAACATCTTACCTGGCTAAAATTCGCAATCCGAATACCAATCTGGCATAAGCCTGAAAGAGAAATCTATTTTCTGAAATGAGTCAAAACGCT
>SLJN01000207.1 GCA_007135115.1 Balneolales bacterium | reverse complement strand
TCCAAATAATTTATGTAAAATCAGTACCTTTGCTTCAAAAAAGGACCTGTCAATCCAGCACGTCTACAGACTAATTGAAAGCGGAGAACTCAATTCCATTAAAATAGATGGGGTGCAGTTTGTGATCTTAGACGAAAAGGCGAAGGAGTATCAGAGGAAGCGGGCTAAGAAATAAAGCCCTTTACCATATCCACCAGCAAAATCTAAAAATCAAAGATGACTATTCCCTTGTAAACACTCGGTTTATTTAGGGCTTCCTTAGACCGAATATAAATTCAATAATTACAGTTAAAATTAGCAATTATTTTTAGGAAAAAATGCAAGGTTTTTGTATTATATGGCAAATAACCTTGCATATGATCGATTATACTTCTCAGCACCAAACCCAATTTGAAGAATTTTCCAACCTTTGCCAACTCCAGTTGGACCCGACCAACCGATGGGTGCAACTCGCCCATTTGCTACCTTGGGATCGCATGGTTGGTATCTACCAGAAAAACTTTTCGGTTGATATGGGCGCCAAGTCTGTCAATCCACGTTGGGTCATCGGCGCTTTTATCATCAAACACAAACTGGGGTTGTCCGATGAAGAGGTCTTACAGACGATCTCAGAGAACCCCTACATGCAGTATTTCTTAGGGCTGGCCAACTTTAACCCTGACCCGCTGTTTTCCCCGTCATTGTTTGTGCAGTTTCGCAAACAGCTCGGCGAGGATACCTTCTCCGAATTTTCACAGATGCTTGTCGCCATGACTAACCCATCGGCATCGTCGGATGAAAATCATCCGGGGAAAGATACCGGCGAGGCCAAGGCCAAGACCAAGGGAAAGCTGAAGATCGATGCCTCGGTGGCCGATCAATATATTAGCTATCCCAATGACTTGGCCTTGGTCAACGAGGCCCGGGTGAAAACCGAAACCATGATCGACCTACTGTATGAGCAGTTGCGTGACAGCTGGCCGGTCAAGCCCCGAACGTATCGCAAAGTGGCTCACCGGCGCTATTTGGGTCAGGCCAAAAAGAAAAAGCACGACATCGCTTCGCTGCGTAAGACGCTACGTTACCTGCTCAACTGCGTAGAGCGCAACTTATCCCATATCGACGCCATGCTGGATGACATAGCTACCGACCGGTTCCCGCTGGCTCACAAATACCAGCGCCAGTTGTGGGTCATCCACACTCTGTACGACCAGCAGCGCAGTATGTATGACCAACGAAGCAACCAATGCCCCGATCGCATCGTCAGCATCAGCCAGCCCCATGTACGTCCGATGGTTCGTGGCAAACCCGGCAAGCCCGTAGAGTTTGGAGCCAAGCTGGGGCTGTCGCTGTTCGACGGCTACCTGACCCATCAAACGTTGAGTTGGGACGCCTACAATGAGGCCGGGGACCTACAGGCCCAAGCCGAGACCTATCGGCTGCTGACCGGCCACTATCCGAGTTTGATCCAATGCGACAAGATCTATCATACCAACGAAAATCGCAGCTGGTGCCGTGAGCAGGGTATTCGCTTGACAGCGGAGTCGAAAGGTCCGAAAAAAAAGAAGACGGCGTATCAAAAACGCAAAGAACGCCTCGAGTATGCCGAGCGCAATCATATAGAGGGGCGCATCGGCAATGCTAAACAGGCTCTGACACTCGATCAGATTAAAGCTAAACTACGCGATACCTCCGAGACCTGGATTGCTGCAACGCTGTTTGTTCTGAATCTGGCTACTTTTGCTGCTTATGCAGGTGTGACTTTTTGAGGAAGCCCTAGTTAGGAAAGTGGCTGAGTGTTTCTGACATTGGCATAAGTATATGAATACTATGTTGTTAAAGGTGGATATTAAAGGTTTTATTATAAAAATCTGAGCATTGAATTCTACAGACTCTTATAATGTACGCCTGAATGCTTTCGGCTATAATTGCTAAAAAGGATTCTGTTGGAATCAACCGGTAAAAGTTGAACAAATAAATATATCTCTATGGACAACAATTATATTAAAATTATAGGCGGACTGTGGTTTTTTCTGTTTGCACTTTCTGCTTGCGATACTGATAGCCCGCAAGAACAGGAAAACGGTAACAATAATGACGAGCCCGAAATTCAGGATGAGTATGTGAGTGAAATGGATCAGCTCTCCGAACATCCGAGAATTCAGGAGGCTTTTGAGATCATTGAAGATCTTGAAGATCAAACCATTGAAGACCTGATTACCATCACAGAAATTCCTGCTCCCCCGTTTATGGAAGATGAGCGTGCCGAAGCCTGGAAAGAAATGGTTTCGGATGTTGGTATAGATGACATTTACCGGGATGAGGAAGGGAATGTGATAGGAATTCGAAACGGTACGGTCGGAGACCGTGTTCTGGTGCTATCCGCCCACCTTGATACCGTTTTCCCCGAAGATGTGGATGTTACCGTAGAAGCCCGGGGGGATACACTTTATGCCCCGGGAATCGGAGATGATTCACGTGGCCTTGCCGTTGTGCTTACCGTGCTCAGAGCGATGAATAAAGCGGATATTCAAACCGAGGAGGATATTTGGATCGTAGGCACCGTGGGTGAAGAAGGTCTGGGTGATCTCCGCGGTGTAAAACACCTGTTCCGGGAGGACGGACCGGATATTGATTACTTTATCACTGTTGATGGTGGAGGCGAAACCGGTATCGCCAATAAAGCTCTCGGTTCACACCGGTACCGGGTTGAGTTTTCCGGTCCGGGAGGGCACTCCTGGGGAGCGTTCGGTGAAGTTAATCCGGCCCATGCGCTGGCCCGGGCTATCCATTATTTCGATGAAGCCGCTGCAGAATATGTGGCCGAGGGGCCGCGCACATCTTACAATATCGGCAGAATCGGCGGTGGAACTTCAATTAACTCCATTCCTTACGACAACTGGTTTGAGGTAGATATGCGTTCTATTGATCAGGAAAGGTTGAATGGGATTGATGATATTCTGCAGGAGTCGATACAGCGGGCACTTGAGGAGGAAAATGCACGCAGAGATGGCGAACTTGAAGTAGATATTGATATGGTAGGCAACCGTCCTTCAGGTGAGATTGACCGCAACGACCCGCTGGTTCAAAGGTCAATGGCCGCGATTTCCCATTTTGGATTTGATCCCCGCCTGCAGCGCTCTTCTACTGATGCCAATGTTCCCATTTCTCTCGGTGTGCCGGCTGTTCGAATCGGCCGTGGTGGAGTGGGGGGCAATGCCCATTCGGTTGATGAGTGGTGGCTGAATAAAGATCAGCACCTGTCCATTCAACGTACCCTTTTAATCACCCTGGCTCAGGCGGGATTAGCAGAAGATTAATCCCGGTGCAGCCTGTAGGCTCATAGATTATGCTCATTTAAAATCATACCAATAAAATCAAAAAACCAAGCCATGCTTCGAAAAATCTTTTTTGTGGCGTTAACAGCGCTTATAACTACTCCCATGTGGTCATGCGCAGAGCGGCAGCCACTATCCACAGCGGAATCTGAGGCCGACCTGCCCCGGCTGGACCGTATGGATATTTTTGATATGCAGTGGGTGAGTGACCCGCGCGTTTCTCCGGATGGAGAGCAAATTGTCTATGTGCGTAACGGTATGGATATCATGGAAGACCGTCGCACATCCGAGCTTTGGATCATTAATTCCGACGGTACCGGAAATGTAAAGCTTACCGGCCGGGAGGTAAATGAATCCAGTCCGCGCTGGTCGCCGGACGGCAGCCGAATCGCATTTACAAGCTCCCATGAAACCCATGGTTCACAGATTTATGTGTATTGGGTTGAGGAAGATAAGCTTTCCAGAAT
>SLJN01000193.1 GCA_007135115.1 Balneolales bacterium | reverse complement strand
CTTGGATTATCTGCATCAACATCCTCCTTTGAACAAATTTGACGATGTATTATTGGCTGCTGAAGTATTGAAGGGAAGTGTGGATAGTCATGTGCAAAACCGCCATGCTGAAATGCAAACCGGTCAGCACATAATTAACCGGTTGGCACAATCGGTTTGGGAAGATCAAATTTTTGAGTTACATCGGCACCAAAGCGGACAGCCCTACGGAATCATCGACGGTAAAACAGTTGGCGTCAGTATCTCGCACACCCGGCAATTATGTCTTGCTGCGATTAATTGCAAAGGCAACATCGGGATAGATTTGGAACCGGTGGATCGCCGGGTTCATCCCGGATTACATGACCGGATAACATCTCCGCTGGACTCCGGTTGTGAAAACCTGGATACGATCCGCTTGTGGACCATCAAAGAAGCCGCGCTAAAGTGGTGTGGAACGGGATTGAGAGTAGCGATGAAATCTGTTGCGGTGCGCCATCTAAAAGAATCATTTTTTAAAATTTCAATAGAGCATATCAGTGCTTTACTCCTTAGTTTTGAGTATCGTAAACATTGGGTTGCCGTTGCCTTTAATCTTGATGAAGAACACAGGTAAACCCTTGAAAAGTCTCATTTATAAAAACTTTTTAAGCTGGTGTTGGAAAAATGAAATACAGGTCAGCTTGAGTTCGTCCGTTGCTTAATAAAAGCGCTTTTATTATTGATTAAACCCAAAAACATTACCAGTACCGATGAGTAAATCATTGAATCTTGATAAAGAAACCATTCGAGAAAAAATATTCAGCCACAAAGAAACCCGGCATCGTGGATCTAAAATTGTTTTTGCCCCGCGAAGTGTTACCCCGGAAAATATTGATGAAGTTTGCGAGGCCTACGCCGAAGTTCGGGAAAATAAGTTTGAAACGGTGATTGTGGTTGAGTCCTACCACGGAGAGTTGGATAAGGCGATCCCAATGATCTCGGATATGGAATTTAAAACCCCGTTTGGCCCGGTCCCGGGAAACGAACAAATGCGGCAGGACTTCTGCGATGAAGAAGACGATTTTTTTATCGATGATGAGGGAAAGCACGAACACATGGGAGTTTATAATCACCTCGGTGTTGTAAAATGTTTTCGGGATGATTTCGATGGGGTTTGCATTCAGCTTGCGGATGAGCGTCCCGCCATCGTTCGCGAATTGGTTTATGTACTCAAAGAGGTATTGGCTTATCGCAACGTTCTGCTGGTGTTCTGTTGTTCGCTCAGTCCCGACAACATGAATGAATTTGAACAGATTAAAACCGTCGTGCGCACCAACGACATCAGCGGGTTGATGAACTATACATTCAGCGGTCGTTCAAAAATTGAAGGTGCCGGGGTATTCGTTGCCGGAGTCTCCGTAGCGAGAGAATGGGAGCTCGATATCGACTTCATCGGCGAAAAATACGAGCACGCTCAAGGTTGTAGCATGCTCGCAGGATCAGCCGGATTCAAAAAAGCGCCCGCCTGAAAACCTCCTTATGCCAGAGAGATACACGGTTATCGGAACGGGTAAACTTGGTACCGCTTTAAGTGGAGCTCTGCAAAAAGCAGGTCACGGTGTCATCTCACTGTTTAATCGCAGCCCCGATAAAGCCGGAAAACTCGCTGATCAATTCGGCAGGGATATAATTTCCGGCGAATGGCCAGATTCTGTTGAACAGCTCGGTGATGTGATATTTCTTTGTGTTCCCGACGATACCATAGAAAAGATTTCCCTAAAGTTGGCTGATGAGTTTGATTTAACCGGAAAAACACTGGTACACACCTCCGGCACGTTACCCGCATCGATATTGCAGACAGCAAAAGAAAAGGGAGCTAAAACGGCTGCATTTCATCCGCTTCAAACCTTCAGCGGAAGCCTTGGTGATGACATTTTTAAGGGAGTTCCGATAAGTATTCAGGGTGATGAAGATGTTGCGATTAAACTGAAGTCGTTGGCTGAAGAACTTCAGGCAAAACCGGTAATCATCTCTGAATCGGATAAACAGCGTCTGCATGTCGCAGCTGTTTTTGCAAGCAACTATGCCGTTACGTTGATGGATCTGGCCCAACAATCTGTCGACGATCCGGAGCTGAAAAAGAGGGTGCCGGAATTACTGTATCCCTTACTCACACAAACCGTCTTGAATCTCAAAGAAAAAGGTCCGGCTCAAAGTCTGACAGGGCCCCTGAGCCGAGGCGACAAGTCTACAGTAGCTCATCACCTTGATTTACTGAATAAAAATCCCGAATTGGCCGAAAGCTACCGGTTCCTGGCCGGTCGGACCCTTTCATTGATTGAGCGGGCCGCTACGATTGATCAAAAGGTGATCGAACAGATTCGGGAACTGTTTGGTGGATCCGGTTCAAAAGAATCCGATTAAGGAGATTGAGAAAAAATGGCCTCAGTTTAACGGGTGATTAAAACGAGAATCCTACCTGTGAGTCAGTTTCTGCAAAATAAGCTGTATCTTCCACGTTGATATGATTTTGGAAGACACTATCACTTTTCTTACAGGCACTAACTAATCCAGAGCTTTGATTACAGAAAACGCACCAGAGACAGCAGCTACCAAACTTTCTCGTGTAGACGAACCTACTCTGAACACCGAATATGCGGTGATGGAACATTTTTACACCATCCAGGGAGAGGGAGCACACACCGGTAGTGCGGCTTATTTTATCAGGCTGGCCGGCTGCGATGTTGGTTGTTCCTGGTGTGATGTAAAAGAAAGTTGGGATGCTGACAGCCACCCGCGATTAACCGTCCGGCGCATGCTCGAAGCGTTGCTGGAAACGCCGGCTTCAATTGTGGTGATTACCGGCGGTGAACCGCTATTGCAGGACTTAGACGCACTGACGCGAGCACTCCAATTGGTTGGTAAGCAGGTGCATATTGAAACCAGCGGTTCCTCGCACTTGAGTGGAAGTCTGGATTGGGTCACACTTTCACCCAAACGCTTCAAGCCGCCAATTGAGGAAATCTACCCGTATGTGGATGAGCTTAAAGTTGTGGTGCTCCGAAAAAAAGATCTTCAGTGGGCAGTTGAGCATGCCGCCAAATGCCCATCCCGAACCCAACTCTTACTTCAACCCGAGTGGGACAGTCCCAATGCCATCCCTTTGATTGTGGATTTTGTTAAAGAGCACCCCGAGTGGAGCATAAGCTTGCAAACCCACAAGTACCTCGGTGTACCCTGAGCCGTAGCCACATCCTTAAGTATAAGTTGCGCTTTTAAACCGGCCGTACCTTTTGTCGAAAAAGAAAATCCGGGGAAGTTAAACAGATTTAATCCAACTTAGATTAAATTTCTTCCTTGTCAATTTTCTCGTCGAGAACTGCCGGGTTTTCGGTCATTTCATCCTTAGGCTCTTTAACCAGGAACCATGCGACGGCCGAAAATCCGACCGTAATTGAGCAGATGATCATCAGGATCGTTTTGTTGTCAAAAGCCTGGACGAGATCACCCACGGCAAAGCTGGAGACCAGCTGTGGAAGCACTACCGAAAGATTAAAGAGTCCCATGTAAAGTCCCATTTGGTTTTGGGCGATTTTTTGAGACATAATGGCAAAGGGCAAACTAATAATTGATGCCCAGCCAACTCCGACAATCAGCATGAGCGCGTAAAAAACGTATGGAGAATCTCCGAGTAGGGCTATGACGGCATATCCGAAAGCCATGATGGCCAGGGCAACGGCATGCGTTCTGACACGACCAAACTTGTTGGCAAGCGGGCCGAGAGCTAAGACCGGGATGATTGCTGCAACCAGGTTCAAAGAGAGAAACCCCCAATTTACGACGGAGCCGATTTCATCATCGGTTAAATCCGGCATTCGAAAATCGATGAAGGAAAACATGTAAATGAACATGCTTTGAGCTCCAATCCATGAAAACGAGTGAGCCGCTAATACTTTTTGAAACCCGATTTTCCCGGCTTCTTCTTTGGATTTTCCTTCCTCGCTCTTGAAAAGCGCTTCACCAATCAAATAAATGGTGACAACTAACACGGCAATTTCAAAATAATAGCCTTCAAACTCTGCACCGCTCACCCGTTTAATAATGGCATAAATACCGTATGCAAGAAAACCCCACAATGGACGGATGTTCTTGAGAATATTAAAAATCGAAGATTCGCTTCTGTCGATTTCTACTTCACCCTTTTCCTGAACCTCTTTGGCAATATCCTCTTCACTTTCGCCATATCTACCCAGGTATTTGGGCTCTTTAATAAAGAAGGGTGGAATTACGGAGAAGGCAAAAACCAGGACCACACCGAAATACAATAGCGGGATGTTGCCCCATACGGCTCCAATAAAGTAGGAGAGCACGCCAAATGTACCGGAAACCGTCTGCATCCACGTATAACCTTTGGTACGCTCTTTTCCTTCCGGAGTCACATCGGCAATGATGGATCTGGTGGGGTTAAAGGAGACATTAATCGATAAATCCAGCACCATGGAGACTACGATGGCTATCCCTAAAACTCCCTCAATGCCGAGTCCCGCCTGGATCACCCCGATATTTGGCAGTGAAAGCAACATCAATGATGCGAGTACACCGCCTATAATCATGAAAGCACGTCTGCGACCATTCCAGACCCAGACGTTATCACTGATGATTCCAATAATTACCTGACCCAGAATTCCGGCAATCGGACCGGTAGCCCAAACCAGTCCGATATCGGTGATTTCGAGTCCGTACTCGTAGGTTAACAACCAGCTGAGAGCCGCAATTTGAACGGAAAGCGCAAACCCCATGGCTGTCGCCGGGAGTGCAAGAAGAGCGTAAAACGTATTGCTAAGACGCTTCTGAATTTCAAGCATAACTAATAATATATTTGGCAGAACACAAAATGCTAAACGCTTGTCTCCAAGTAACTAAATCTATCAAACAAACACTTATGTAATGCAAGTACCCGTAAATTTTTCCGCTAAGAATATAAAAGGATTTCATCTGAACCCATAATTGAGAATTGTAAAAGCCACCTCATCCCAATAAACAAAGGGAAGTCGCATAATTTAGGGAATGATTTATCGTAAGGATTGTTACATTGTTTGACATGTAAAATCCTGACGATGAATTTTGTTTTTTACCACGTATATTTAGTAAAATTTGTTACGGTTTAAATAAACGCAGTTCGGGACAGGTGAAACCTATTCGGATCAGCACTCAGAGGCCGGAAGATCACATAAGTCTGCTGTACGATCCGAAGTTGAATTTAACCCCCAAAAATGCTGGGACAATTAATATGAATGACGACAGCATGAAAAGTATAAGTCTGGTAATTCGATTACCTGAAGAAGATGATCGCAAACAACTTGTAGAAGCCTGGATTCATGATCTTAAAAATGATCCGGATTTCAGCCACTTTAAAACACAGGTGCGTGAACTTGAGAAAAAAGGGATTGACCACTGTGGAATCGGCTGCCTGCTTCTTCATCGCGGAACCAATACCATCATTCGTTCCCGTTTTGACGGAACCATGCCTGATGAACACCTGAAGCTGGCTTTCATCAAACCTATCAGCCTTAACTGATCAGGAAAAACAATTACCGGTGGGAGAGTATACACTCCGGATGTAAATCAGGTTTTGCATCCGGAGAATCATATATCCTTTTGGGATCAAAGTTTAGGGCTGTATCTTTAGCACTTAATTTTTAGCTAAAAACACTTTGATTCATGAAAGAAACCGTATTTACCGGTATTCGGTTTGTGTATTTCGATCTCGACGACACCCTGCTTGATCATAAAAGCGCCCAAATGAAAGCGTTGGATGCAACGCTTGCTGAGTTTGATATTTTTGAGCACATCTCATCTGAAGAGTTTAAAAAGGCCTATCACAATCGGAATAAAGAACTCTGGCATCTTTACAATCACGGCAAAATTGATAAAGATGAATTGCGCTATCGTCGTTTCGCGGATACCCTTGATGAACTTGGTTTAGATAACGGCCTGTTTGATAAAGTGGAAAGTCGCTATATGCATCATTATGAGCATTCCTGGGATTGGGTACCCGGTGCAGACGCCGTTTATGACCGTATCCGCGAGAATTATGCTTCAGGGATTGTCACTAATGGATTTGCCAACATTCAATACAAAAAAATTGATAAATTCGACTTAGTTAAAAACGGTGAGAAAACGGTAATCTCCGAAGAAGTTGGCTATTTGAAGCCACACCCGAAAATTTTTGAGCACGCAATTGAGCTTGCCGGAGTTCAACCCAATCAGGTTTTGTATGTAGGTGATTCCTTTAATTCCGATATTGAAGGCGGCAAAAGAGCCGGTCTCCAAACGGCCTGGTACAACCCGGGCAATACTAACCAAAAGCCAGATGAAGCCGATCTCGTTTTTGATGATTTTTCTGTACTTGCTAACCAATTATTTCCCTAAACCTGAAAATACATGCCCACTGCGACGAAAGAACCGGAAGTAACTGTTGATCTTGCCAAAGAGCATGGTCTTACCGAAGAAGAGTTTAACTGGATTAAAGATTTTCTGGGGCGAACCCCGACATTTACCGAGTTGGGTGTTTACTCGGTAATGTGGAGTGAACACTGCTCTTACAAAAACTCCATCAAAGTGATTAAAACGCTGCCAAACGAAGGCGAACAACTGATGGTTGAGGCCGGAGAAGAAAATGCCGGACTGGTAGATATTGGAGATGGGTTAGCTTGCGCATTTAAGGTTGAAAGTCATAATCACCCATCTGCAGTCGAGCCGTATCAGGGGGCTGCGACGGGAGTCGGTGGAATCCACAGAGATATTTTTACCATGGGAGCACGCCCGATTGCAGCATTGAATTCTCTGCGATTCGGATCTCTAAGTGAACCAAGAGTTCGCTATTTACTGGATGGTGTTGTGCGGGGAATTGGTGACTATGGCAATTCTTTTGGTGTACCCACCGTCGGCGGCGAAATATATTTTGATCGCAGCTACGAAGGCAATCCTCTGGTGAATGCCATGAGTGTGGGCATTGTCAAAGCCGGGGAAACGGTATCCGCAACCGCTGAGGGCGTTGGCAATCCCGTTCTGATCGTAGGCGCAAGTACCGGCAGAGACGGCATACACGGGGCTACATTTGCCTCAGAGGAGATAAGCGAAGAAAGTGAGTCCAAACGGCCGAGCGTGCAAGTGGGAGATCCTTTTACCGAAAAACTCTTGCTTGAAGCAACGCTGGAAGCCATCAAAACCGGAGCGGTTGCCGGAATGCAGGATATGGGAGCTGCTGGTATCAGTAGTTCATCCTCGGAGATGACCGCCAAGGCCGGAACAGGCATGTATCTGGACCTGGATAAAGTTCCGGTTCGTGAAGAAAATATGACCGCTTATGAACTTTTGCTATCTGAAAGTCAGGAGCGGATGCTGGTCGTAGCCAAAAAAGGCCGCGAGCAGGAAGTGATTGATGTTTTTGATAAGTGGGATCTCAATGCCGTTGTGGTCGGGGAAGTTACCGATACCGGACGGGTCGTTTATCACAAAGAAGGGGAGATTAAAGCCGACATCCCTGCCGACAGTCTTGTCCTCGGCGGAGGAGCTCCGCAGTATGATCGGGAAACCAAAGTCCCCGCTTATCTCAAAGAAACATCCGCTTTTAGGGAGTCGTCAGTCGAAGAACCCGACGATTATGGAGAAACGCTGAAACAATTATTGCAATCTCCGAATATTGCTTCCCGCCGGTGGGTGTACGAACAGTACGATCACATGGTTCGCACCAACACCATCGCCGGACCCGGACCGACCGATGCCGGAGTGGTGCGGATCAAAGGAACCAAAAGGGCTTTATCCGTTAAGACCGATTGTAACGGGCGATACGTATATCTCAATCCGAGACGCGGCGGTCAGATTGCCGTTGCCGAAGCAGCCCGAAATGTAGTTTGCACCGGTGCGAAGCCGATGGCGATTACCAATTGTCTGAATTTCGGAAATCCTTATAAGCCGGAAGTTTACTGGGTTTTTAAAGAAGCTGTAGGTGGCATGGGTGATGCCTGCCGCGTATTGAACACCCCGGTAACCGGCGGTAATGTAAGTCTATACAATGAGAATCCTCGCGGTTCTGTCTTTCCGACTCCGGTGGTGGGAATGCTCGGCTGGATTGAAGATTACGAAAGGGATTTAACGACAGCCTCCTTTAAAAATGAGGGGGAGCAAATCTGGTACCTTGGAGCGGATCGCAACGGTTTCGGCGGATCGGAGTATTTGAGCCACATCCATGATATCACCTCCGGGGACGCCCCACATCTCAATCTTGATTTTGAACTAAAACTCCAGCAAACACTTCTGGAGTTGATCCGCAAAGGTCACATTACCGCAGCCCACGACCTTTCTGATGGCGGATTGGCCATAGCTCTTGCTGAAATGTCAATATTCGGGTCTACCGGTGCTGAAGTCGATCTCGGTGCCATTCCCGCCGACTCCGATACGGCAAAATGGTTTGGAGAGGCACAGTCGGGAGTATTGATAACGATCGATCCGAAAGACGCAGACGCCATTCAACAAGCCACTGCAGCTAATGGAATTCCGGCTTATAAGCTCGGGCAAACCGGCGGAGAACAGTTGGTTATCAATGATGATATTCGTCTTTCTGTTCAGGAAATTTCGGATGTTTATGAACAAACAATACCAAATTTGATGAGCTAATTTTTCCGATAGATAACTAATATCTGTAAGAAAACTCATGATGCCATTTGGAAACAACAGGTAATTAGGTAAATCAGTAGATTAAGAAAAGTTGGGTATATGGCTGTCAATGAAAGCTATTAATCTTCCGTACCGGTGCACTATTGTTGAAGTGACAGGTAATTAGGTTCAATTGAAAATTGAAGATTGAAAATTTCTTCAATTATTTAACCAGGAAGAACTTTGGCAATGTTGTTGAAATATCACCACATAAAATCCGTGTTGTGTCCGCGTAAATCCGCGGCTAAAAACATCTGTCAATGGAACTTAGGGACTACCCAATTACAGAATTACTGAATATGCTACACCGACTGGATCAGATAATGGCGTTTTCTTACGACACTACCTCTTTGCTTACAGACACTAATTAATCCGATAGGTAACTAATTCTATAAAGTGTACGTTTGGAGTAATTACTGATCTTTATGATGTAGCTTTTTAAATAAATCCCGGAAACTCCTTTTGACATCAGGAATGCGCGATATCTACTTTTTCATCATCAATATGCGCTGGCATTATCAGCTTTTTGTGCTCTCCGGGTGTTTTTTGTTTGGCGGATTGTTTTCTGCCTCGATGGACTGGGTGGATTTCCTTGTTCATTTTCTGATCGTACACTTGCTGCTTTTTGGTGGTGCAACCGCATACAACACCTACTGGGATAAAGACGATGGACCGGTCGGCGGACTTAAGCGAGTCCCTCCAATGCGTGAATGGACGCGACCGGTTTCGCTGCTTATTCAGGTGCCGGGATTGATTGCCGGTTGGTGGATCGGGTGGCACTACGTCATCGTATATGCCATTGCCATGTTGATGTTTTGGTTCTATAGCTCCCCCTGGTTCAGGTGGAAAGGGCATCCGCTTTTGAGTTTGGTTGCCATTGGAATCAGTACCGGCTGGGCTGGTTTTTGGCTGGGTGCCTTATCTGCCGGGGGAACGATATATCATTTGCCCTCCTGGATTGGCTCGGTAGGGGTGATGCTGATCATTCTGAGTATGTATCCGCTGTCTCAGATTTATCAGGTTCAGGAAGATGAGCAGCGAGGGGATCGAACCTTTATGGTAGCCTACGGACTGGAAAATGTGAAGGCTTTTTATATCATCAGTTTCGGCCTCGGGGTGATCGGCAGTTCTGCAGCACTTTTTCTGATCGACTGGCTCACCGGCGGACTCTTTTTCCTGGTCGCCTCCCTGAGCGGGCTGATGATCTGGACCACATTCAGTACATTAAATGGCGTTTCCGAGGAGTACGAGCAAGTCATGAAGTTGAAATATATGGCATCGGTGCTTTTTGTCATCTTCATTACATTTACACTGATCCATATTCATTTATTTAATATGGGAAATCCGATTTATCCGGAAACCCAAACCGAACGTTTTGCAAATATTGAAATGTTTGATTGCCAACAAAAACAAGTAAAACCAACAAATCTATTATGAGTGTTATAACCGAAGAAATTATTAACTCTGCATTCACCTACCAACAATTTCGCGAAGACCTCAACAAGTTATTAGAACAGGGCAAAACTACCGGCGAAAAT
Source organism: Balneolales bacterium (assembly GCA_007135115.1). Classification (GTDB taxonomy): domain Bacteria; phylum Bacteroidota; class Rhodothermia; order Balneolales; family Natronogracilivirgulaceae; genus SLJN01. The sequence continues at coordinate 3,926 of SLJN01000193.1, read as the reverse complement.
CATTCTGAAGCCTTGGTAGAATACACCAAAATGAATGCGCACCGCATGGATCGCCTTGATAATAAACCGGAGTTGCAGGAGGATTTAAAAAAGGCACTGGATGAAGTCGATCGGAATCAAATCTGGATAGCCATTGTCGAAGGCTGGTGCGGTGATGTAGCACAAAACCTGCCGACGATCAACAAAATGGTTGAATATTCTGATAAAATTGAGCTTAAGTTGATTTTGCGGGATGAATACCCGGAAGTCATGGATGCTTATCTGACCAACGGTGCGCGATCCATACCTAAAATAGTTGCCCTCGATAAACAGACCCTGGAAGAGCTCTGGGTGTGGGGTGCACGTCCGGCAGAATGCCAGGAGTTGATGTTGGAACTCAAGCAGCAGGATATAGAATACTCAAAAATTGCTGAAAAAATCCATCACTGGTATGCCAAAGATAAGACACGCTCCCTTCAGAGTGAGTTTCTTCAGCTGGTAGAAACCGGATCTCTTGTAGAGAGTTGAGTCTTTTTTGGGTCAAAACATTATGAAAAGGTCCATTTAGATTTCATTCATAGCCGGTGGCTCATGAATTTGATTCAAAAGCGAATAGCTTTATACGGAATAGGGTGGGGATTATATTCTTAAAGCTATTTTCATGAATCAAAATCTCGTATTATTCGTGTAAGGATAAAACGAAATAATTTCAGCAAGAAAAGATTAAATACCGGAATAGTTAGATATGAATCTGTGGACCTTTTTAACCGTAGTTATTATCGCCTGGGCATTGGTTGAAATCATAACCAGTAAGAACAAGGGCAAAGGCAAGGGTAATAAACAGTTGGAAGAAAACTATCAAGCAATGGAGGAGCGGGTGGAAAAGATGGAACGCCGGATCCGCAACCTTGAGGCTATCGTTACCGATGAGGGTTTCGAAGAAAGTAAACCCAAAGAGTCAAACATGACGCAGGATTCAGTGGCTCAGCCATCCCAAAAAACGTCGGAATTCAATACACGGCTTAAAAATAAGCTTAAGTAAATGAGCTCGGATCAGGTAAAACTATTCTGACCCCAGGTATCTGTGCCGTATATCTTTCCACTGTTCATCACTGATCACATCAAGGATAATGTGATTCAGAGGTTCACGTAGGTCGCTGTCTTTAGGCAAAGCAATACCGAAATACTGTTCATTGAAGGTGTTTGGGAGTACGCGGACGTCATTGGGGAAATCGGTTTTCGCCAGATATTGCAAAATCGGGGCGTCGTGAACAAACGTGTCAATCTGCCCGTCTTTAACGGCCTGCATTCCTGATGACAAATCATCAAAAGCGGTGTACTGAATCCGGTTAGCTTCCATGTAATTGATGGTAGCGGAGCCATCAAGCACTCCAACTCTCGCGTTTGGCAGATCTGCCGGACCACGTATGTTACTTTCTAATTGTGTTACGGTAAGGGAAGAAGCAATCGTGGCTGTAAAAAAGGAGATCAGTATGATGCCTGCAAACATCCACACGAATCCGATCACACGGCCTCCAAAAGTTCTGGGAGATTTATCGCCGTACCCTACAGTGGTCATGGTAACAGCTGCCCACCAAAAACCCGAGCCAATACCTTCCGAAGTAGAGCCTCCGAACTCATCTTGATTAGCCCGGCGCTCCGCCAGCCAGACCAGTACACCGAGGACGCCCAACAAGACAATCAGCAAAAACACTACGGATAAAAACTCCCAGGATAGTAAACTTTGAAGGGTTGCTATGATTGGTGAGGTAGTGGAATAAGGCACCGCGAGACCGAGGCCGGTTACGAAAAAGGGATGGGTGAAATCAACCATTTCTTCGCGTTCGGATGTAATGGTCAGCGCTGAAGCAGCCATATCAAGTGAGCCGTCTTCTACGCCTTCTAACAGCCCCTGTATATCCCGTTCTTCAAATCGGTATTCGAAATCCAACTCGCGACTGATTTCGGAAAGCAACTCTATGGTGATCCCGCTGTAGGAGTCACCATCCTTCATCACAAAAGGTGCCGCCTCTCTGGTTCCCACGGTAAGCGTATCCGGCTGAGCAGCGACGACATCAGCGTTAACTAACAAGAGTAAAAGAAAAGGTAAGAGTATGGAGCGCATAATGAAATTCTTGAAAACGATATAATCATCCTTATTACATTATTTTACGCAGTTTCGTTTCCCAGGGTATTTTTCAGGGTTGTGGCCGATTCAAGAAGTTGATCAGCATTGTATTCTTCCGATTGAATCTGAATGTGAATATCATTCAGCAAGGTATTTATATCGTCTGGATTCAAGTCGTCAATAAACTTTACCAGACGATTTCCCGGTGTGATGATATCCTCACCGGGTTGGATGCTGATGAAATCTTCATTTATCAGCCGGTCAGTTACATAGCCGATGGACGATGGAGCACAAGCGTTGTAGGCTGATAATCGCTGAATAAAATCCGCCGTAGTGATTTGAGGCTTTAGAGGCGTTGCTTCCTTGGGTTGAATCGGTGGCACGGTCTCTAAAGCCCGGCGCGTAAGTTGATGAAGTTTCTCAAAAATCAGAAATGATGGCCGATCCAATAAAGGACGGATGTTATCAGGTTGATGGTGCCGGCGGTCAATAATATGCATAGCTTCATGAGCCCAACTCGAACTGCAATAATTCCGGAGGCGCTCTGGTAGCACATTTTCCAGTCCGGCATCTTGCTGAAGGTTTCTTGCCAGTCGTTCCCAGGTTATTTCATACCAACCATGAGCTGCCGTGCGGGGATAGCTGATCGGATACCCGTGCCTGGCACTGGAGGTAAACAGATGCTCCAGTACATTTTGCAAACTTGTGAATGAGTTTGAGACTGATCGCACCTGAGCCAAAAGACAGAGCGTAGTCGGAGGTTGAACAGGTTCGGGGTACCAGGATGATGGCTGCTCGGCATATTGGGTGTCTAAAGAGGGAGCCATTTTTGGGTATGGTCGCCATGGCCTGTTTTGCTCATCATAAAATCGCAATCGCTCGGGGGGATGCGTAAACAGATTCGCGGTTACAACTTTAATCCACAGAAGTTGGTCGCTAAAACCCGTTTTTTTCAAAGTATGCCTGAGCAGGTATTGGCGCTCAAGTCGGTTGAATGCGGATTGGGTTAAAGGCTTTGCAGCTTCAAGAGTTGTCGTAATCGAGGGCGGGGTCAGTGCTGTTACATATCCCCGAAGCAAGGAATGATCTTTTAAATAAGATCGGATCGCTTCACACAGAAATATGCCGGACGGGTCATTATCAGTAGCTACAACGATATGAGAAGCCCATCGAGCGAGTTCTTTAAGGCGCTTACGGTCAGCCGTTTGGCCGGGGTTTACCCGTTTTTTTAGCTGATTTTTCCGGTCATCAAATACCGGCTTCCAGCAATAGCCCGAAGAACTCCATACCTGGAGTCCCGAAATTCGAAAGGATTCGATGATGCGGGCAACGGTCGGCGATTCAACAATCATGAGAGTCTGATCGTGCACCGTCTCCGGCTGACCGGAAGACATAGCCTTAGTTGATGGATTCGGTGCCTTTCAGGTAAAACGAAGAACCTGAAGAAATGGATTCCGAAGATAATTGCTTCTGATCAAACAGGATTTCAGTCAGCAGCTGCTTTACTTTGTTCTCATCCACTCGCTCAGAGGTATTCAGCATCGCCTGTTCGATGATTTTCTCCATGGTCTGAAAACTGATAATCTGCATGTGATACAGCTCCATCAAATAGCCGTAGGCTTCTTTGCTGATCATAACCCTTTCGGCAAAATGCAGAATTCGGGGCGGGGTCTTTTGTTTCTTGTTTTGCTTTTTGTTGATGACCTGATCCAACTCTCCCGAATTATACTTTTGCAAAACCCAGGAATAAGCTGCACTTATTTCAGATTCATCATAAGGGGACATGTTTTCCAGTTCGATATCCCTGAGATCTTCTCCG
>SLJN01000032.1 GCA_007135115.1 Balneolales bacterium | reverse complement strand
CTGGTCATTAATGTCAGCAATACACGTTTGGGTGTACGCTCGATAATTATTCGGGATAGCCCGCCATTTCGAAGACGCGCATGCAGATATTCCCGAAGCTTGGCATCTTCATGGACGTTACCGGCGTTGTTTTCTTCGGTAAACCAGTTAGATTCCCAGCCTTTTACAATACCTAAACGGAGACCTGTTGGATGTACTTTCTGACCCAAAACGTGATCCTTTTAATCTGTTTCTGATTCAAATTCTTCTTCTTTTTTCGCGACTACCACGCTTATGTGGCTTGTGCGCTTCCGGATGGGATGTGCTCTACCCATCGGTGCCGGCTGAATCCGCTTCAAGGTTGGTCCTTCGTCTACTGCAATATGTTTGATAATTAAACCTTCATCATCAAATGATTCGTCTTCGTGTTGATCACGAAGATTAGCAGCAGCTGACTTAATCACCTTAGCTACAAATGAAGCGGCTTTTTTATTCGTAAAAGCCAGTTTAGCCAATGCGCTTTCCACATTATCACCTCGTACGGTATCTACGACCAGGCGAACTTTACGTGGGGCTACACGCAAATACTTTTGAACGGCTCTTGCTTCGAAAATTTCTGTTTGTTCCATGGTTTAAAATCCGATTACTTGCCTTTCTTTGCCGGGTGACCCTTGAAGGTACGTGAGGGAGCAAATTCACCCAGTTTGTGACCAACCATATTTTCAGTCACAAATACCGGAATGAACTGTTTGCCATTATGAACAGCGAAGGTTAAACCAATAAAATCCGGAGAAATCATGCTGGATCTGGACCAGGTCTTGATGACCTTCTTGGATCCCTTTTCATTGGCCTGTTCAACCTTCTGTTGAAGTTTATAATGTATATATGGGCCTTTTTTCAGTGAGCGAGGCATATAATTCCGTTATTTTTTAGTTCTGCTACGTACGATATATCGTGAAGACTGCTTGTTGGGTCTTCTGGTCTTATGACCCTTTGCTTTTTGGCCCCAAGGTGAACGCGGATGTCCACCGGAAGCTTTACCTTCACCACCGCCCATGGGATGATCAACCGGGTTCATTGCAACGGCTCTGGTTCGTGGCCTGCGACCCTTCCAGCGGTTTCGGCCGGCTTTACCCAGAACTACGTTAAAGTGATCCGGATTGCTAACCGTACCTACGGTTGCGCGGCAAGTATTCAATACCATTCTTACTTCCCCGGAAGGCAGTTTAAGTGTAGAATACTTTTCGGTTTTAGCTACCAATTGTGCTCGTGCCCCGGCACTTCTTACAATTTGTGCACCTTTTCCCGGGTTCATTTCCACATTGTGAACCGTAGTTCCAAGTGGCATGTTACCCAGCGGCATGGCATTTCCACGATCCGGATTAACTCTTTCACCACTTATGATGACATCACCAACTTTTAAGCGATCGGGTGCGATGATGTACCTTTTTTCACCATCATAATAGGCGACAAGTGCAATTCGAGCAGTTCGGTTCGGATCGTATTCAATAGTCTTTACAGTGGCAGGGATACTATCTTTATCTCTTTTGAAATCGATTATTCTGTATGCCCTTTTATGACCTCCGCCTCTATGGCGAACAGTCATTTTACCACTGCTGTTACGCGCACCGGTTTTCCGCAGTCCGGTTAAAAGACTTCTTTCGGGTTTATTGGTTGTTACATCCGAAAATTCGGGGGCGACCCGATGCCGCGTACCTGGTGTTATAGGTTTTAATTTTTTGGTAGCCATTGTTAACTAAACTCAGAATTTAAATTTCGCTAAAGAAGTCGATTTCTTGACCTTCCTTAATGGATATTATGGCTTTCTTCTTCTTTGCCGTTGTTCCACCAATGTACCCGCTTCTTGTAAATCGTCCTTTGGATTTACCGGGCATAATCATGGTATTCACACTGGTGACTTCAACTTCCGGATAGGCGTTTTTCAAAGCACGTTTAATATCGGTCTTCGTAGCCTCAGGATGAACTTCGAACGCATATTTGTTTTCGTTTTCCTGTATCCGGGTCAGCTTTTCTGTGATCAGGGGTTTGATCAAAACCTTTTTAGCAACTTTCTTCATGATTCGCTTCCCCTGGTTTTAGACTTCACTGATTCCTCAAGTACTTTTACAGCACTTTTTTGAACTATGATGACATCAGAGTTAACAATGTCATAGGTAGAAGGCTTATTTGCTTCAAGAACATTTACCTTCTTAAGGTTAGTCGCAGACCGGTGAACATTACGATCAGCCTCTGCCGTAAGCAGAAGAACTTTTTTTCCATCAAGCTCAAGGCTTGTGATAAGTTCATTGATCTTCTTGGTTTTCGGCTCATCGTAAGTAAAGTCATCAACGACCTTAATAGCTTTTTCTCCGGCTTTGTACGAGAGTGCAGATTTTCTTGCTGCACGCTTCATGTTAGCCGGAAGCTTAAAATTGTAATTGCGCGGGCGAGGTCCGTGAACAATTCCACCACCTTTTAGCAGCGGAGATCTCATTGTACCACGGCGAGCCATCCCGGTACCTTTTTGACGGTATGCTTTACGACCACCACCGCGTACCTCATTACGTTCTTTAACTTTTGCGGTACCCTGACGTTTTGAAGCGAGATAGGAACGAATATCTTCATAGATTAATGTATCATTCGGCTCGCACTTGAAGATATCGTCGCTTAGTTCCGCTTTTTTACCGGAATTCGTTCCGTCAGTTTTATATATACTCAGTTTCATGATCTTATTCTGGCCGTTGATCAGCTATTATAAATTTCTACCAATTTACCCTTTGGTCCGGGAACAGCGCCTTTTACCAGAATCACGTTGGATTCCGATATAACCTTCACCAATTGAAGTTTTTTTACCTTAACGCGTTCATTGCCGCTGCGACCTGCCATGCGGACTCCTTTAAATACGCGGGAAGGATCAGACATTTGCCCGATGGAACCCGGAGCTCGTTCCCGATCTTTTTGACCGTGTGTAGCATCACCCACACCAGAAAAGTTATGACGTTTAACTACCCCGGTGAACCCTTTTCCTTTAGAATAACCGACGACATCTACATATGTATTTTCAGAAAACACATCGTCGACTTTAATGGTATCACCAAGCTTCGCGTCTTCGGGAACGAAATCACGAATTTCTTTAACAACTCGCTTAGGGGTTGTATTAGCCTTAGCGAAATGTCCCTTCAGGGCTTTGGATGTATTCTTTTCTTTCTTTTCGTCAATGGCGATCTGTACGGAATTGTACCCGTCGGATTCTTCTGTTTTGATCTGCGTGATAGTGCAGGGCTCAATTTCGATAACAGTTACGGGAACATTTTTACCATCTTCGGAAAAAATGCTTGTCATTCCGACTTTTTTGCCTAATAGTCCGCTCATGGAAGCTATCCGTTGCCTTCGGGTTAAACTTTAATTTCTACATCAACGCCGGATGGAAGCTCCAGCTTCATCAATGAGTCTACGGTTTGTGAACCTGTAGACAAGATGTCAATCAGTCTTTTGTGAGACCGGGATTCAAACTGTTCCCTGGATTTTTTATTCACGTGAACTGATCGGTTTACCGTAAATATGGTTTTATCGGTAGGCAGTGGTATCGGTCCTGATACCACTGCTCCTGTTGACTTAACCGTCTTTATGATCTTTTCCGCTGATTTATCGATCAGGTTATGATCGTATGATTTCAGCTTTATTCTGATTTTTTGCTGAGTAGCCACTTAAGTCGCTGGTTTTAATCCTTAATTGTACTTACCACACCGGCGCCTACCGTACGGCCACCTTCACGGATAGCGAACCGCAGACCTTCTTCCATCGCTACCGGCTGAATCAAATCTACATCCAGCTTCACG
>SLJN01000324.1 GCA_007135115.1 Balneolales bacterium | reverse complement strand
TATTCTGGCCATGCCATACGCGATTCTTTCCGGAGCGTTGCCGGCCAAGAAAATGGGGATATATATGGGCATTTTTAATTTCTTTATCGTTCTTCCTCAAATGCTCGCAGCTGCTATTCTCGGGTTTGTAGTGGCACAACTGTTTCAGGGGCAGGCCATCTATGCCCTCATGCTGGGTGGCGCCGTATGGGTGGTCGCTGCCATAGTAACGGTACTTTTCGTTGAAGATGTGGATGAACCCGAACAGGCATGATCGGTAAATTCATTATGGAATGAGTTTGGCTAAACGGATTCCCACCGGTGGTTCGGACCGGTGGGAACGGTAAGCTCATGATGCTACTTTTTATAAAAGCATGATTGTCTGCACAGAACCACAATACATCACATAAAATGAAGAAAACTGTAGTAGGTCTTGGTGAAATATTATGGGATATATTCCCGGATTATCGCAGACCGGGTGGAGCACCTGCTAATGTAACCTATCACGCATCCGTACTCGGCAATAACGGAAAAATCGTGAGCCGGGTGGGCGATGATGACAAGGGAGAGGCGCTCAGGCAATTCCTTATAGGCAAGGATCTTGATGTTAAATACCTGCAAAAGGATACGGGTCACGATACCGGTACTGTTAAAGTGGTGTTTGATGGCGATGAAGCCAACTATACCATCCTGGAGGAAGTTGCCTGGGATTACATTGAGTATACCGATGCCCTCAAAAGCCTTGCAGCCTCCACGGATGCCGTTTGCTTCGGCACCCTGGCGCAGCGATCGGAAGTCAGCAGGAAAACCATCCGGACTTTTCTGGAACAGACTTCAGAAAACTGCCTCAAAATATTGGATGTTAACCTGAGAGCACCATATTACAACGAAGAAATTTTGTACCAATCAATCGAAGCCGCTGATGTGGTCAAACTCAATGAAAAGGAGTTTGAATTGCTCCAGGATATGTTGGCCGGCGGAAAAGACCTTCTGGAGTATCTCATCAATAAAAATGATGTGCGCGTGGTGTGCCTCACCAAGGGAGCTAATGGGAGTGAGTTGATCAGCAAAGATTCCAGATTTATCGAGCCACGCCATGAAATTGATACCAGTGGCGGGGATTCGGTGGGTGTTGGAGATGCCTTCACAGCTGCTCTGACCCACCACATGCTGCACGGATCGGATCTTGACCAGACCCTTGCTCTGGCGAATCGCTATGCCGCTCATATCGCAGCCCAAAAAGGGGGTATGCCCGAAGTTCCGCAAGTGGTGAAAGAATCGGTTTGCTGATGGGCGGTGAAGCTCAACTAAAGGGCAATCTTTTAGAGCTTTAAACTGTTTTATAATCGATTAATTTGCAGAGGCTAACCCATACACTTTTGAGTAAAACAGATACCGTACAATCCATACCCATCGACGGTCTCCCCCTGACGGAAGAGGAATGGAGTCAGACAGACCGTGAGTTTTATACCAAATCATTTTTACTGGATCGCTATAAAGACGATTTTGATAAGCTGCCTCACTTGGAGCAGCGAATGGATCAGTATTTTGATGACTTCTGGGTGCCGTTCCGGAGTTTATACGGAGACTCCCTGCATAGCATGTCCTGGGTTATTCGCATTTTTGACCTTATTGTAGAATCGCTCAAGGAACGCCCGGCCCACCTTAACGAACTTGATGAAGTCCGCGAGCAAAGTCCTGACTGGTTCAAAAGCAACAAGCTGGTGGGCGCGATGCTCTATGTGGATTTATTTGCGGGGGATTTAAAAAATCTGAAGGAAAAAATTACGTACCTCAACGAACTCGGCATCAATTACCTGCATTTGATGCCTATCTCCAAGCCCCGCGAAGGATTAAATGACGGGGGCTATGCGGTTGAAAGTTACAGAGAAGTCGATCCTCGGGTAGGTACCATTGAAGATCTCAGAGAGTTTGCCAACCTGCTTCACGACGCCGGAATTAATCTGGTACTCGATTTTGTAATGAATCATACCGCCCGCGAACACGAGTGGGCACAACGTGCGATGAATGGAGATGAGCGGTATCAGCATTATTACTATGTTTTTGATGATCGCACCATCCCCGATCAATATGAGCAGAATCTTGTGGAGGTGTTTCCGGATTTTGCTCCCGGCAACTTCAGCTATTATCCGCAAATGGATAAGTGGGTGTGGACGACGTTCTACGAGTTCCAGTGGGATCTGAACTATTCCAACCCCGAGGTGTTCCACGCGATGCTCGGCGAGATGATGTTTCTGGCCAATCTCGGCGTAGATGTTCTGCGTCTTGATGCGGTGCCTTACACCTGGAAGAAAATGGGCACTAACTGTCAGAATTTGCCTGAAGCCCACATGCTCGTTCAGGCCTATAGGGCATTGGTGCGTATTTTTTCTCCGTCTCTGATTTTCAAAGCCGAAGCGATCGTCGGTCCCGAAGAAATCGTCAAGTATCTCGGCGTCGGTGGCAACGAAGGCAAAGAGTGCGATGCAGCCTATAACGCCACTTTGATGAACCACTTGTGGCATGCCCTCGCCTGCGAAAATACACATTTGCTACGAACCACTCTGTTTCATCTGCCTCGCGCACCTCATTCCTCGGTCTGGCTGAATTACATCCGCTGCCACGATGATATCGGCTGGGGGATTTCGGATGAAAATGCGGCGGCTGTCAATCAGAATGGTCACAATACTCGCATGTATTGCACCGATTTTTACACCGGTAAATTATCCGGAAGTTATGCCGAAGGATATCCGTTCCAGCGGGATTACTGGTCGGGTGAGGCAAGAGTTTCGGGGACCGCAGCAGCACTGGCCGGGTTGCAAAAGTCCATGGTGGAAGGCGAGGGGCTCGCAATTGAAGATGCCGCCAACCGCATCCTGCTGCTCAAAAATATCATATTCACCTGGAAGGGAATCCCTTTGCTGTATATGGGGGATGAAATCGGTCAGATGAACGATTTTTCCTATCTCGGAGAGCCGACCAAGAAAGGTGATAACCGGTGGGTTCACCGTCCGTACATGAATTGGGGGAAGGCGGAACTTCGTAAATATCCGGATACCGTCGAAAACCGATTATTCCGGGGAATACAGCGATTGGTGAAAGGCCGCCAGAATTCACCGGTGCTGCACGGAGATTCGCTCGACCGCATTCTGATGCTGGATCACGACTCACTGTTTGCCTTTGAACGTCGATACGGTAATAGTAAACTGCTTCTCATTTCCAATTTTTCCGGAGATAAAACCGTGCACATCAAGTTGGATGAGCTGCCCGAAGAGTGGCGGTACCGCTACTACCGGAATTTTTATGATAACCGGGTGCTCGATTTCAGTTTTGGCGAAATCGTGATTGAACCCTACGGATTCTTTTGGCTCGAACCCTCCATGAAGCCGGAAATAGCACCTGTGACCGACACGACCATCATCGATGTGATTGCCGAAACCAATTTCGGAGAAGAAATCTATATCGTCGGCAACATCCCGCAACTCGGCGAATGGGACCCCAACCGGTCAATCGGCCCGCTCAAACCGCTCGCTTACCCCAACTGGGAGATCGAGGTAGACCTGCCGGCCAACACGTTTTTTGAATTTCAGTGGATCAAAAAACGCAACGGTAAGATTCTCGAATGGTCACCTGATAAATACTGGATGAAGAGTGGTGATGAAATTTCGTATTACTGATGAGGGGTTAACGGCGGATTTTCGCGGATTGTATACGGATTAGTTTTGCCGCGGATTTACACGGATCCGCCGGTAGTGTCTGTTGCACGACTCTCATATTTATAGTGTCATACAGTAACTCCCAATATCGCTAAAATACCACTAAGCCATATTAAGTTTGAAGTAGGGGTT
>SLJN01000395.1 GCA_007135115.1 Balneolales bacterium | reverse complement strand
GGAAGATTTACTGTGATACATTGATAAGTGCATCACCCATCAGAAAAATGAGCATTTTGTCATCAGGGACTGCATGGTAAGGATATGTTAATTATATTCTACCTTTAGCAGAGTATATTAGGAGGAGCAGGATTCTACAGTTACAAAGGGTTACGATATGAACAGAGGCAAACAACTCCTTAGTGGAGTGCTTTTTATACTGTTACTTTCTTCAGCATTCAGTCAAGAGGGTTTCGGGCAGGCGCGTATGATGTCAGGTGTAAATCTGGGCATGGCCGGTGCCGGGGCGGCTAAGCCAGGCGGCATTTCATCCATGTACATCAACCCGTCGATGACGGCGGTAGATATGGATCAGCGTCGATACGGGTTTTCCCTGGCAGGATTTGGATTCAGCACCGGCGGCGCATTGGTAAATGTTGACGCCTACAACCGCCATTTTACTACGGGTCAGTTTTTGGGGGAGGCGGAAATTGATCACGCGCTCACCGATTTTTTTGGTCCGGATGATCTTTCGATGAAAAACGGAGCAGCTTCGATCCAATCCATGCCGATCGGGCTGGCCTACCGGTATGATGATATGTATTTCACCCTGGGCAGCCGCGTAAGCAGCCATAGCAAGGCAGGTTTTAACCGCGGGATGATGGAGTTAATGCTGACAGGCTTTGATTCAAACTACTTCGGCAACGGTAAGCCCGTGAACACCTCTACGCAAAATGTCACGTACAGTGATATCACGGCCGGCTTCAACCGGAAATGGCTGGAAATTGAAAATTCCGGATGGGTGCAATCCCATCAACTCTATGGCGGTGTTGCTGTCGGCTATGTGATGGGCCATCATTATGCGGAGTTTGACCTGAACAGTAACCTTACCATTGAAGGCGACGAGAGAATCATTCACGAATTTGATTATGTGATACAAACCACCGGTCCTGAAACCCAGGCTCTGGCGGATTACTCTCAGGAACTGAGCGACAACGGCTTCACCAGTGATTTCGGAGCCCACTATGGCGACCCGCTTGACGACGGTATCACACGCGGAAGCGGCTGGCATACGCAACTCGGTGCGACCTGGCACATGGACGTTGAGCCGATTTCGGATGGATCCTTTTTCGGCTCCGGTGATCATCACCTCAACATTTCTGCATCGGTCACGGATATTGGTCAGATTTCCTTTTCAGAAAACTCCGGTACCTATAAAGGCTCTGATACCGTGGTTTGGGAAGGTATCGAAGGAGATTTGGAATACATCGACGAAAATTATGATGATTTCGAAGATTATTTCACCACAGTACTTGAAGACAGCATCCTCACCAATCAGTATTTGGCTTATAACTTAGATGATGACGGCGATCACGTTGTTGGCCTGCCGACACAATTCAATTTCGGCTCCTATTATCGAATGGGACGCCTCGGCGTTGCCACGGATCTCGGATTTGGTCTGGTTGAGCGCGGTATGAATACTTCCAATGCGCACTTTTCAGCAGGTGCCCACTACGATATTGTAGACTTGATTCCGGTTCGAACCGGCGTACGTTTCGGAGGCAAAACCAGCACGAGTTATTCCGCAGGAATAGGGCTCAAGACATCGGTTTTTAACTTTGAAGTCTCGGTGATGGCCGTCGAAAATTCAGGCAGCGGTGGGACGCATCTGGCTGCCGGATTTGGGGGGCTGAACTTTAGGTTTTAAGTCAGCCATTGCGATTACCGGTTAGTCTCTAAATTTTTCCCAGTTTGCGGAGTTTTTGCCAGTAGCGTTCGGTGTTGAGTTCATCGGAAATCGGTTCGCCATGAATAAGGTGATTCGCCAGAATGTTAGCTGCGTAAGGAGTCGTAATAGCCCCTTTGGCTCCAAACCCGGCGATTACGTAATACTCCTGCTGGCGAGGGTGAGATCCTAAAAATGGCAGGTTATTCGGAGTTATCAGAGAAATCTCAGCCCATTGATCTTTAAGTGCAATGTGATCAGAGATACCGGGCAACAGGGTTTTTATCAAAGTGTGTAGCTTTTTGGTCCCATGCTCATCAGGTCGTACATCTTGATAGGCATGTTCATAAGTACCGCCGGCATATAGAAGATGAGAATCTTGTGGGATGATGTGGCCCAATGCCATTACGGGCTGTTTAAAATTAACGGGTCGGGCAGTTTTAAACAGAGCGCTTTGCCCTTTCACCTTATGCATCGGCAGGATAGACCACAACGGGGATCGTTTAAGGTGAGCCCCGGTAGCAAAAATCAAATAGTTACAGCAAATACTGTGGTCTTCGTTTGTGAAGATTTGCACTGAATTCCGGCTTTTTTCAATACGGTAGTTTTCGGCCTGTACAATGGGTATGTCCAGCTCCCGGATTTTAATGTAAATGCTTTCCATGAATTCCGGCAGGTTAATCCAGCCTCCTTTGCGAAGATTGATACCGCCATACTTGTTACGGGATTGCGGAAGGCTTTCAATCAATTCTTGTTGATCAAGCCAGGAAAACCATCCATCCGGCCATTCTGAGGATTTAAGAGTTTCGCAGAAATTCGCAAATAATGTATCATCAAGTGCCGGACGAATGATACCGGTTTGGTGAAAAAATGGGTGATCTGTCTGAATGGATGGGTGATCTGTCTGAATGGAGTTGATCAGACTCAGTAACTCATTGTAAGAGGCCTCAGCTTGCCAAGCGGCATTGGGCTGTTGAATTGATACAGGATTAACAATGGCTGCCGGAAGTCTGGAAGAGTTTTCTTCCCATTGATTATCAATCAGAGCAACTTTAGCACCCTTTCTGTTTAAGTACCATCCAAGGCAGGTTCCTGCAATTCCACCTCCGAGAATTGCCATATCAACATTGATGGAGGAGGCCATGAGAAGAATCCTTTATAAAGTACTATTAAGTCATAACCTGGTTCGCACTCGATTCTTCATGGTTAGCGCAATCTTATCTCAACAAGATGGTATCCTTCCTTAAAATTGTAATGGCTATAAGCAGTAAGGAGGAATCCGCTATACAGAAAAGTCGATAGGATTTTATCAGCTATCCGATACTGACTGGGTTATCAGCAAGAAGCACTCAATTAATGGAGCGGCGGATGAAAATCAGCCGAATAATGTTGTTGTGATGGTTAAGCTGTGTTTTGCAAAGCCTTCCTGTAATCCAATGGCTGGTAAAGAAAAAACTCTGATCTAAAAATTCCGGTAATGCAACTTTAAAAATGATGGTTTTATAGGATAGAATATAGTACCAGAATTGCATGAAAATATACTGAAATTTCTAAAAATCCCACTAATATATTTCAGAGGGCTATATTTCTTCAGAAGTAATAAAATGAGCTCCCATTTCTTCCATTTCTGCAAAAGAAGCGTCGACAGAACCGTCCAGATCAATGCCTCGGGTGGCGTCGGTTATGAGATTGGCATTATATCCGAGTTTGAGAGCGTCGAGAACGGACCATTTCACGCAGAAGTCTAATGCTAATCCGCAAAAAAACAGATCGTGCATACCAAGATCTTTCAGAAAGCCATGTAGTCCTGTGGAAGTGGTATGGTCATTTTCAAAAAAAGCCGAATAGGAGTCAATCTCCGTTCGAAATCCCTTTCGGATGATAAGCTGAGCTTTCAACGTATTGAGATCGGGGTGAAACTCTGCGCCGCTGCTACCTTGAACGCAATGGTCGGGCCATAACACCTGAGTACCGTAGGGCATTTCCTTGGTATCATAAGGGGATTTATCCGAGTGGGAAGATGCAAATGATTTATGACCTTCCGGATGCCAGTCTTGGGTAATAATGACGTTTTGAAAGCGATCAATCAGGCTGTTTACGATCGGTACAATGGTATCGCCTTCAGGGACTTCAAGTGCACCGCCGGGGCAGAAGTCATTTTGCAGGTCAACAACGATTAAGGTGCTCATGATAATTGGCGCACTTTTGATTTCAGTTGATTAACACCCTCACTTGTCCATATTGGGTAACGATCCGGATTTTTCAATCGTTTTAATCCCTCGGGCAATTGCTTAAGCTGTTGTAAGGCAAATTTGCGGGATGCGTGAGGATTGGTGATATCGTTTAAATCACCCGAATAGCGAACTTGTTCCGGAAGAATGCTAAAAGTGTCGAAGTCCGGGAGATCAGAATGCAAGTCAGCGGGGGAGATGCGGTTGGAATTGAGCTGTTCAACTTCATCCTGCAGGCAGATGATGTCACCTTTCATGAACCCCTGATCATCAAATAACCGGATGATACTTTTATGGCCCGGAAGGCTTTGTTTTCTGGGATTATCGGTACGCTTTGCCGTCGGGTGACCCGCAATTTCGCTGATTTTGAAAACACCATCCAGCGCCGGAGTTTCATTTCCGGTTACCAGGCGAGTACCGACGCCGAACAAATCAATGGGTGCTCCATTTTGCAGCAGCTCTTCAATGCTGTATTCATCAAGCTGGTCGGATAGTGCGATTTTGACATAATCCAGACCCGCTTCATCCAGAACCTGGCGGACCTTCTTTGATAATTTCACCGGGTCTCCGCTGTCCAGCCGTACGGCGACCAACCGATGCCCCTTTTCTTCCAGCTCTTTTGCGACGGTTATCGCATTGGGCAGGCCGGAGTTTAGTGTATCATAAGTATCAATGAGCAAAGTGGTCGTGTCCGGATTGTGCCGGGCATAAACCCGAAAAGCTTCCAGTTCGGAATCAAAACTTTGCACCCAGGAGTGGGCTACCGTACCGCTTGCCGGGATATCATACTCCTTTGACGCCCACACATTGGATGTGGAATCAATTCCACCAATAAAAGCTGCCCGGCTTGCTTGCAGCCCGCCTAAACCCTGAGCTCTTCGCAACCCGAAATCCATTACGGCTTTATTACCGGCGGACTGCTTTATACGCGCCGCCTTTGTTGCAATCAGCGATTGAAAATTAATCTGATTAAGCAGTACTGTCTCCAATAACTGGCATTGCAGTAAAGGTCCGGAAACCGAAACCAAAGGGGTTCCGGGAAATACCACACTCCCTTCAGGAACCGATTCTACTTCAACGGAAAGCTTAAGTTGCTGCAGGTAAGTAATAAATTCCTTTGGAAAGCCACGCCCTTGAAGGTAATCCAGCGAGGCCTCATCAAATCGATAATGATTGAGTACATATAAAAAATCATGTAACCCGGCAAAGACGACGTAACCGCTACCAAAAGGGAAGTCGCGGAAAAAATAGTTGAAAACCGCGTGGTCGTCAGCTTTACCGGTTTGCCAGTAACCGCTGGCCATAGTAATTTGGTAAAGGTCAGTATAAAGCGGTAAATGGGGAATATATTTCATTGAATTCGGTAACTCAGTAACAGTTTTCTATGAGTTTCTCACACAACTTGAACCGGATCAAATTACAAATTCTAAATAGGGTCTGTAAGAAAACTCATCATGCCATTTGGAAGCAACAGGTATTAAAGGTAAATCATTAGATTAAGAAAATTTGGGTAATTGGCTACCAATGAATCGTAGGGACGCAATGCATTGCGTCCCTACGATTCAACAACCGGTTCTTAATGATGGTCAACCAGTTTATCCATAATTTCATTTACTCTGAAACCATTTCTATTTTACCGATATGTCCAAAAACATTCTAACATATTTGGTGATTGCACTTGCAGGGGTGTTTTCCGTTTTCGCGATGTCCGCAGAAGCTGCTTCAGAAAATGCAGATTCGCCGGATAATGCTGAGTTCCTGCTGAACTCGCTTTCTGAAGAGCTTGCCCAAACATGGCCTGATACCAGTCGGTATTCCGGGGTGTATCTTAGGAGCAATCTGCCCGATGAGCAGCATCGCAGGGTTGTGGATCGCTTGCTTGATGACGGAGTAAAATTACATTCATCAAGAGATAACGCCGAGGTTGTCCTGGAAGTGGAAATAGAACCGGTATTTACCCTCGACCGGTTTAGCAGACGCAGTGCTACCCGTACGCTCGCGCTGGAATATTCCATCCATTATGTTGACCGGGATGATGTAATTCTGGATAATCTGCGAAATTCCGTCGCCCAATCGGATACCGTTTCCTATCGAAATAAAGATGACCTTGTAACAGATTGGGCTGCCACTCGTTTTACTGATATCAACGATTCCTCTCGGTGGAGGTGGATATCAGCCGCCGCCGAGCCCGCTGTATTAATCGGTGCCACTGCCGTAACGGTAATCTTGCTGTATAACACCCGAAGTAATTGAATCCGGACTGTTGAAACCCTGTAAATTCTTCTTTCATCTTTTTTGGGTAACCGCCGTTGCCTTCATATTCGTCCATTGTGCAACACCAACACAACCTTCAGGTGGAGAGCCGGATCGTACCGGACCCGTAATCGCCAAAACCCAGCCGGAAGACGGTACCGTAAATTTTGATGACAACACCATCGTGTTTGAATTTGAGAATTGGGTGGATCGCAGTTCTTTCGAGCAGGCTTTTTCGATCCAGCCTGAGTTGGATATAGACTACGAGATCAGCTGGAGCCGGCGAACGGCAACGGTTGAGCTGCTTACCGACCTTCCGGATACCACCACGATTATATTCAACCTGAACACCGATCTCACCGACATGAATAACAACCCACTGCAAAACTCTTTTAACCTTGCAGTTAGTACCGGTCCGGAAATCGATGAAGGCAAACTTACCGGCTACGTGATTGACGGCAGAGAGGGTATTGGAAAAGAACATGCCCGGGTGCTACTGTATCGCGTCCCCTACGACCTGGACCGCACGGCAGATTACATTGCAGATGCTGATGAAGATGGAAAAATTAACTTTGAGTATCTAAGAGAGGGAAGGTACAAAGCTTTCTGGGTTGATGACCGCAATCGCAATCGCAGGTGGGATCCGCCACAGGAAGCTGCGCAGCCGTTTTCCGAAGAATTTGTGGACCTTGATGCCGATGAAGAAAAAAATCTCGGTACCCTCCACATCATGCAGGTCGATTCCATTCCGCCGGAACTGATTGGTGTGGGCATGTACAATCCGCAAAGATTGCGCATGCGGTTTGATGAAAATATTGAAATCAGCGATACCAGCGAAGTCAAAGTAACCGATGTTGAAGGTGAACCTTTGCATGATGCTTTGCCGCTCTATATAGAACCGGGTAACCGGAACGTACTTTTTGCCCGAAGCGAAGAACCGCTCGATTCCGATCTCGAATATCTTCTCGACATGCGCCATATTTTTGATGAAGAGGGCAATGAAGCCGTTTATGCTACCGACCCGTTCAGCGGTTCCGACGAAGCTGATACCACGCTTCAGCGCTTAATCCGCCACGACACCGAGTTTGGCATCCGCGAATCCGAACCCCTGCGATTCCGCTACGCCGATCTTATTGATGACGATGTCATTCGGGACTCTCTACAGGTAATTGTCACAGACACAACAATCAAAGATTGGGAACACACCGAAATCCGGGATAATCAATTTTACATTTATCCGGATAGCATCTGGGATGATGGTCAGGACTACACCTTCCGTATTTGGAATCCGGGAACCATGTCCCACCGGGATGTATCCCAGACCATCTGGTTTGAAGATGATTTCGGCGAAATCGAACTCGTCGTAGAAGAACCTTCTTCCGAGGATGCCGTTCATTATTATGAGCTTTACAATGAAGAAGACAGAAGGATCAAACGTGGTGGTTTTCACGATACCAAACTCCTTGAAGAGCTTCCCCCCGGAAATTATCGTGTGATAGTCTTCGAGGATAAAAACCGCGATGGCCGCTGGAATCCGGGCACCGTAGATCCGTTTGAAGCTCCCGAACCGTTCTTTGTTCAGATGGATGTACCGGTAGAAAGCGGGTTTACCGGTCAGGTCTATATAGAATTTGACACTCCACCCGACGATATCGAAGACCCTGAACCTGAAGAGGAACCGGCGGAAGAAGAGATTCCTGAGGATTTGGACGAAATGTAACGTTCACGTTGAAGAATGAATCCACTCCGAAAAGCCGGGCGGGTACGGAAACCGAAAATGAAGGTTTAAATTTCCGGCGGAATTGCTAAATTTGCGCGTCCATAAGGCATGTAACTGTATTGGGTCCCTCAGGGAATTATCATTACAGTAAAGAAATTATTAATATTGAAAGCGCTTTTTTATTCAAAATAGATCAATTATGAGTGAAGCTACATCTACGGCCGCTAAATCTACTCCGAAGCCATCCAACGAAACCTATCAACCCGAACATCCCGTGCGATTTGTAACGGCTGCCAGTCTTTTCGACGGGCATGATGCCAGTATCAATATCATGCGGCGGATTCTGCAAAGCAGCGGCGCGGAGGTTATTCATCTCGGGCATAACCGCTCGGTCAATGAGATTGTGGATTGTGCCATTCAGGAGGATGTTCAGGGCATTGCGATAAGCTCATATCAGGGTGGCCATGTGGAATATTTTAAGTACATGGTTGATCTGCTCAAAGAGCGCGATGCGGCTCATATCAAAGTTTTTGGCGGCGGCGGTGGTGTTATCGTGGAACGCGAAATCAAAGAGCTGCATGATTATGGCGTAACCCGGATTTTTTCCGTGGAAGATGGCCGTACCATGGGCTTGCAGGGGATGATCAACCATATGATGGAGCAGTGTGACTTTGATCCCTCTCAATATTGTAAGGTTGATACTGAAGCCATCCGCAATCGCGATAAAAAAGTGCTTGGCCGCTGTATTTCGGCACTCGAAAATGAAAGGGATGATCTTCTCCAATATGAAGAGGGCTCGGTTATTGATAAAAAAAGTGGTGAAATCATAGGTCGGCAAAACGGTAAGCAGATCCCTTTGCTGGGGCTGACCGGAACCGGCGGTGCCGGGAAAAGCTCCCTTACCGATGAACTGATCCGGCGATTTCTGATTGAATTTGAGGATCTGAACCTGGCGATTATCAGTATCGACCCAACCCGCAGACGTACAGGCGGAGCGCTGTTGGGAGATCGCATTCGGATGAACAGTGTCTATCATCCCAGAGTCTATATGCGCAGCATGGCCACTCGTGAATCCGACCGGACGATAAGCGATTCCGTTCGCGGGGCCATTGAGCTGTGCAAAGCTGCCGGGTTTGACCTCATCATCGTGGAAACAAGCGGTATCGGCCAGAGTGATTCTGAAATTGTGGATTTGGTTGATGTATCCGGATACGTCATGACCAGCGAGTACGGAGCGGCAACTCAGCTCGAAAAAATTAATATGCTGGATCTGGCTGATTTTATCGTGCTCAACAAATTCGAGAAAAAAGGCTCGCTGGATGCGCTCCGGGATATCCGAAAACAGTACAAACGCAACCAGGGGTTGTGGCATACCGAAGATCGTGAGCTTCCGGTATACCCGACGATTGCTGCTCAGTTTAATGACGAAGGCGTGAACCGGCTATTTAAAGCCATGATTGATCGCGTTCGTGATGATTACGGCGTGAAATGGGAGACCGCCATTTACACAAACCCTGAGCCGGTGGAAGACTTACAACATCAGGCGATTATTCCTCCCAAAAGGGTCCGGTATCTATCGGAAATCACCGAAAGCGTTCACACCTATCACGATTGGGTGGAGGAACAAAGTGAAATTGCGGCGAAATTGAGTCAGGTTGAGGGCACACTCACCCAAATTGAAAAATGGAATCCGGAAGATAAGGACGCCATGAAATCCCGCCTGGAAGAGATGCGCGATCACTGGCGGGCCAAGCTTGATCCCCGCAGTCTGGATATTCTGGATAATTGGGAGCAGCGATCCGAAGAGTACCGGCAGGAAGTGTTTGAAGTTCAGATCCGGGATAAAACCATCCGCAATAAATTATTTAAAGAATCCCTGAGCGGGACGCAGATTCCGAGAGTAGCGCTGCCGGGATTTAAAGATTATGGCGAACGGCTCAAATTTGCGCTCAAAGAAAACCTGCCCGGATATTTTCCCTACACCGGTGGCGTCTATCCCTTCAAGCGGGAAGGTGAGGATCCTACACGAATGTTTGCCGGGGAGGGTACGCCGGAGCGAACCAACAAACGGTTTCATTACTTGAGTGAAGGTATGCCTGCGGCCCGGCTTTCCACCGCTTTTGATTCGGTTACGCTCTATGGCGAAGACCCCGATCACCGCCCGGATATTTACGGAAAGGTCGGCAACTCCGGAGTCAGTATTTGTACGCTTGATGATATGAAAAAACTCTACTCCGGTTTTGAGCTAACCCAGCCGACGACTTCGGTTTCTATGACGATCAACGGGCCGGCTCCGATGATCCTGGCCATGTTTATGAACACGGCAATTGATCAGGAAGTGGAGCGGTACCTGAAAGAACAAGGGAAGTGGGAAGAGGCTCAAAATACCATCCAATCCTGGTTCAAAGAGCGGGGAGTGGAACAGCCTGCCTACAACGGAGATATGCCTCGCTCCAGTGAAGGCTTTGGATTAGGGCTTCTCGGCATTCCAGGCGATCAGCTGGTTGACCCCGAAACGTATGAGAAAATCAAAGCCTCAGCAATTCAGGTGGTCAGAGGCACGGTACAAGCCGATATTTTGAAAGAAGATCAGGCGCAGAACACCTGCATCTTCTCCACCGAATTCGCGTTGCGCATGATGGGGGATATCCAGCGCTACTTTACCCTGAACAAAGTGCGCAACTATTATTCGGTGTCCATTTCAGGCTATCACATTGCCGAGGCCGGAGCCAATCCGATCACCCAGGCTGCTTTTACGCTCGCCAACGGATTTACCTATGTGGAGCACTATCTCTCCCGCGGACTCGATATTGATGATTTCGCGCACAATCTCTCTTTCTTTTTCAGCAACGGTCTGGATCCGGAATACGCTGTCATCGGACGCGTAGCTCGTCGCATTTGGGCGATCGCGATGAAAAACCTGTATGAGGCTAACGATCGCTCTCAAAAGCTGAAGTACCACATCCAGACCAGCGGGCGCTCGTTGCACGCTCAGGAAATTCAGTTCAATGACATCCGCACCACACTGCAGGCTTTGATGGCGGTATATGACAACTGTAATTCGTTGCACACGAATGCCTATGATGAAGCCATCACCACACCAACCGAAGAATCGGTGCGCCGCGCGGTTGCTATCCAGATGATTATCAACAAAGAGTTGGGACTGGCGAAGAACGAAAATCCGTTGCAGGGTTCCTTTATTATTGAAGAACTCACGGATCTTGTTGAAGAAGCCATCCTTACGGAGTTTGATCGTCTTACCGAACGTGGTGGCGTACTTGGCGCGATGGAAACCATGTATCAGCGGGGAAAAATTCAGGAAGAAAGTCTGTACTATGAGACGCTGAAACATAATGGAGAACTTCCGGTCATTGGTGTCAACACCTACCTGCCGCCGGAAGGTCAGGAAGAAGAAACGGCTGAAGTAGAGCTTATCCGAAGTACAGAGCAGGAGAAAAAACAGCAGATCGATCAGCTTGAATATTTTAAGAAGATCAATTCCGGCGAATCGGAAGAAGCACTCAAACGTCTGCAAAAAGCAGCTCGCACCGGTGAAAATGTTTTCGAAGAGCTGATGGAAACCGTGAAGCGATGCTCATTGGGTGAAATATCCCGGGCGCTCTACGAAGTGGGCGGGCAGTATCGCAGAAATATGTGATTGGTTTTTCGCCACGGATTTACGCGGATTTGCACAGATATGTTGAAAGATAAATAGCGCTAAGATGAATTTGAAAAACGTCCTGTAAGGACGTTTGATAGGTAGCGTGGGATGTAGCGGAGCGGAATCCCGGGTCAATAAGTCCCCAACCAAAAACATCCCGAGGCAAAATTACCGACCAGGGTATCCGAGGGATTCATGGGAAAGCGCCAATCATATTCATAAAATGCAGAATGTGGGTTCATTGCATGCCGAATCTTGATCCAGTTTTCAAAGCAATGAAACATTCCCGCATCTGTTAAACTTTTGTGGCATCAAAGCTTGTCATTTTCTCAACTGCAACAACAGGGAAGCA
This sequence comes from Balneolales bacterium, assembly GCA_007135115.1. Classification (GTDB taxonomy): domain Bacteria; phylum Bacteroidota; class Rhodothermia; order Balneolales; family Natronogracilivirgulaceae; genus SLJN01. The sequence goes on along the minus strand of SLJN01000395.1, from coordinate 26,116 downwards.
CGTAATATGAATTTTTTAAAGATATTAATCGGAGTACTCGCCGGATTATTGGTGGTTTTGGGTGTGATCATGTATTTATCGCAGCAAAATCTGCGTGAGTTGGAAGAAAATCTTGAAAACTGCCGGGAGGAAGTACGCCAGCTTGAAGATCAGTTAGACGATCAGGCCCATCTGCACGAGGAGGAACAAACCGGCAATGGCAATTTTGTAGCATTTCAGCCATTCACCGACTATGATCTGCGCCAATTTGAACGCATCAATATTAACGAGCCTGTTTCTTTTCTCAGGGACAGGCTTCAGGAGCGCCCGGATTTAATTCCTACAGAAGGAGTGCTCGGTGGAACTATGAATTTCTATGACCGCGAAGCCATCCACGTATTAAACGACAAATGGATGTTTGCCACTTTTGAAGACGGGCATATCATGGGGCAGCTCATATTGAGTTACGACGTTGGCGAAGATCATGAGCCGGAGTTCGAAATTCTTGCGGTCTCCGAAAAGTAAATTCATTATCTCTTAATCAGCTCTATTCAACAGGCTACTATACAGTTATTTGTTACGCAAATTTCCCGAATTAAACTACAAGAGGTAACTGTATAGGTGAATTATCACAGCTCGCCTTTATAAAGCACTTCGAAATCCCGCTTTTGAATAATTAGCTCTGGTGTCAGAATCAATCTATTCTCAGGGTGATGAGTGAGTGTTGCGATAACACAATATCAGTAGTTATTAGCAGTTACATGGGGCGAGTGCAAATGACTGTGTTTGTACTCAAGTAGTTTTTAGACTGTGATCAAGCATTTCTGTAGGAGATAGATAGCTGTGGAATCCTTTCATGGAGGCTATTGTAGCCTTTTAGGATGTTGACATAATGTCGCCGAATGTATATCTTCTCCGCGAAATAATTAGCACTCTCAAGAATTGAGTGCTAAAAACCAAAACAACAAAAATATTTTACAGGTATGAGTAAGTTCAAACCTTTAAGCGATCGAGTTCTGGTTAAGCCGGATAGCGCTGAAGAAAAGACCGAGTCCGGCATTATCATCCCGGATACCGCCAAGGAAAAGCCACAGCGCGGTACCGTCGTAAGTGTAGGACCTGGTAAAGTGGAGAACGGTCAGAAAGTTGATATGACCGTAAAAGAGGGAGACAAGGTGCTGTATGGCAAGTATGCCGGCACTGAGATCACGCTTGATGGCGATGAGTATATGATAATGCGTGAAAACGATATTCTGGGTACTGTGTAACCCAAACTTGCTCATTCAGTTTAACCTTTAACTAAATAGAAATTTAATTATGTCTAAGCTAATCCATTATAATGTTGAGGCTCGCGACGCACTGAAACGCGGTGTAGACAAGCTCTCAAACGCAGTAAAAGTTACGCTCGGACCTCGTGGTCGTAACGTGGTAATTGAAAAGTCTTTCGGAGCTCCTACGGTAACGAAGGATGGTGTTACGGTAGCGAAGGAGATCGAACTTGAAGAAAAAGTAGAGAACATGGGCGCACAGATGGTGCGTGAAGTTGCTTCCAAAACCAGCGACAATGCCGGTGACGGAACAACCACTGCTACCGTTCTTGCTCAGTCTATCATCAACACCGGCCTGAAGAACGTCACCGCTGGTGCCAATCCAATGGATCTGAAGCGTGGTATTGACGATGCCGTTGGCAAGGTCGTTGCAGAATTGAAAAAGCTGAGCCGCGACATCAGTGACCGCAGCGAAATCGCTCAGGTTGGAACCATCTCCGCCAACAACGATGAGTATATCGGAAACCTCATTGCCGATGCTATGGAAAAAGTCGGCAAAGACGGTGTTATCACCGTTGAGGAAGCTAAGGGAACCGAAACTCATCTGGATACCGTAGAAGGTATGCAGTTTGATCGCGGCTACCTCTCTCCTTATTTCGTTACCGATTCAGAGAAGATGACCACCGAACTTGAGGATCCCTACATCCTGATCCACGACAAGAAGATCTCCAATATGAAAGATCTTCTGCCGATCCTCGAGAAAGCAATTCAAACCGGTAAGCCTCTGCTGATTATTGCCGAGGATATCGAAGGCGAAGCACTCGCTACGCTGGTTGTTAACAAGCTCCGCGGAACGCTGAAAATTGCAGCTGTTAAAGCTCCCGGCTTTGGTGATCGTCGTAAGGCTATGCTCGAAGACATCGCCATCCTCACCGGAGGTACCGTTATTTCCGAAGAGCGTGGCTACAAGCTCGAAAACGCAACTCTGGATTTCCTCGGACAAGCCGGTCGTGTTTCCATCGACAAAGACAACACCACAGTTGTTGATGGCAAAGGCAAAAACGACGACATCCAGGCTCGAATCAACCAGATTAAGAGCAACATCGAAGAAAGCGACTCCGACTACGACCGTGAAAAACTGCAAGAGCGTCTGGCTAAGCTCAGCGGTGGTGTAGCGGTACTCTACATCGGAGCTGCTTCTGAAGTTGAAATGAAAGAGAAAAAAGCCCGCGTTGAAGACGCACTGCACGCTACCCGCGCTGCTGTTGAAGAAGGTATCGTAGCCGGTGGTGGCGTATCACTGCTGCGTAGCTCCCATGCTCTCGATAACGCTAAGGGCGAAAACGAAGATCAGACCACTGGATATCAAATTGTTCGCCGTGCACTTGAAGAGCCGCTGCGAATCATTTCTAATAATGCCGGTGCTGAAGGATCTATCGTTGTTCAAAAGGTTAAAGAAGGCAAAGATGCCTACGGCTACAACGCTCGTACCGAAGTGTATGAGGATCTGATCAAAGCAGGTGTAATTGACCCGACCAAGGTTACCCGCACCGCTCTTGAAAACGCTGCTTCCGTAGCTGGTCTGATGCTCACTACCGAAGCGGTTGTATCCGATAAGCCGGATGACAATGACAATGAACCCGCCGGCGGTGGCGCTCCTGACATGGGCGGCATGGGCGGAATGGGTGGCATGGGCGGCATGATGTAATCCCGCTCACCATCCCGACAAACAGGCTCTCAGCCTGACAGTCTCTAACCCCGGAGTCAACCATTGGCTTCGGGGTTTTTTTATATGCAGTAAATGTCCCTCAAATTCGGCTAATGAATTTACTGGTATAGAGATACAAGCGATGAAATTACGCTGTATCAAAGTACAAGAGTATAGTTTAGTTTAAATCAAGATCAGGAGAGTAAAGATTAAATGTAAGAGAATTGCAAATCTTGCAGAATATAATAATGAATCAAAGTTGCATAATCGGAGTACTGGCTAAATAATTTAACCAAGCTGGTATCATACTTACCCTAACGATAAAGTTTTTCATAATTATTAATATAGAAATGTAAAATTCCTAAATATTTACAGATTAAAACAAAAATTGACAAATGAGTTCATATTGTTAACTTTTCATAGCATCAGGATGGCATTGGTAAAATGATGTTGTGTAAATCAATCTTGCCTGTTGCAGATAAACTGTAAATGCAGTTCTAAATATGAACCAAACGGAGGTTATATGTCTCAAAAAGCTACGACAGCTTTATCCTCATTTATATTGTGTATGTTTCTGTTGATGGGCCTCACTGGGGTTTCATCAGCGGGTACGATTTCAGGATATATTGTGGATGCAGATACGGAAGAAGCACTTCCCGGAGCAACAGTTCTTATCGAAGAACTTGGAACCGGAGCATCCGCTGATGCCGACGGTTATTTTGAAATAACCGATGTTCCGGCAGATTCATATACGCTGGTTGTTAATTTTGTTGGCTATCAGGAGTCGACAACCACTGTGGATGTTGTGGAAGGTGAAGAAGCAAGCGTCGATATATCATTGACGGCCGACGTGACCGGGTTGGATGAACTTGTAGTAACCGGTGCAGCTATTGGTGCACGTCAGCGAGAGCTGGGAAGTAATATCTCTGAAATAAGTACGGCTGAAATTTCTGAGCCGGTACGCAATGTTGATCAGATGCTGACCGGTCGTGCAACCGGAGTTTCTGTTAACCCCGGCTCTGGAACAATGGGCGCTGGTGCTGCAATCCGCTTGCGCGGTAACGTGAGTATGTCCCAAAGTAACCAACCTTTGATCTACATTGATGGTGTGCGCCAGGGAGCGGATAGCTACCCGTTGAATCAGTCGGGTGGAGCGGAGTTTTGGCAGAGTCCTCAGTCAACATCCAGTCCGCTGAATGACATAAATCCTAATGATATTGATCGGCTTGAGGTCGTAAGAGGAGCTTCGGCAACGACATTATACGGATCGGAAGCTGCGGCCGGTGTCATTCAGATTTTTACCAAACGAGGTGAAGACGGCGCGCCGAGATGGGCTTTTAATACAACCCAGCGGGTTCAAAGTGTTCAGGCTTTTGGTGGCTCCGATGAACGTCCATATTTAAGCATGGATCCTTATTTGAGAAATGCTTACGGGCAGGAGTATAGCCTTTCGGTCAGTGGCGGTCAGCAAGGTGTTGAATACTTTGTTTCCGGTTTGTTTGATGATGGGGAAGGCGTGCATCCGAACGATCATGAACAAAGATATTCCATACGAGCTAACCTTACGCTGGATTTATTGGAAAGCCTTTCTATGGATTTAAATACCTCATACAGCAATCACGATATGTCGATTACTCATGTCGGAAATAACCTGTATGGCATCCAGTTCAACGCATTCCGTCAGCCGTCCGGCCCGGTTGGATCTGATGATCCGGAGGTGCTCAACCAGCTTTTTGATGCCAAAATGTATCAAACCAATTCCAGGTTGAACACCGGTTTAACCTTTCGGTACAATCCTTCTGCCGATTTCAACAATCGAATCGTTTTCGGACTCGATCGTGCTATGACGGATCAAATGCACGATACCCCATTTGGTTTTATCCTTGAAAGCGGGGGAAGCGTAAGTGAACAGAACTGGGTGAACCAAGCCTATTCGTTTGAGTACGTGGGTACCTACACCCTTCGGGTAAGTGAAGATTTCCAAACCCGCTTCAATTGGGGTGGACAAAATGTAACCACCAATGAGCAAATGTTGGATGGCTTTGGCCTTGGACTGCCGGGCCCCGGAGAACATACGCTCAGTAGTGCATCATCAAGGCTGGTCAATAGCAGTAGTTCCCGCGTCATAGATGCCGGTGTCTTTGGTGAAACCACCTTAAACTTCAGAGATCGGTACTACCTTACGATGGGCCTGCGTGTTGATGGGAATAGTACCTTCGGTGAAGATCTCGGACTTCAGCCTTATCCGAAAATCAGTGGGTCTTATGTGATCTCTGACGAAGATTTCTTCCCTGAAGAAACGCTCGGTGAACTTCGTCTCCGGGCCGGCTATGGTATGGCCGGAACAGCTCCCGGACCGTTTGATGCCGTGCGTACCTGGAACCCGAGAAGTTTTGAAGGTCAGTCTGCCTTTCTACCGGCCAACGTCGGTAATCCGGATCTCGGACCTGAGAGATCCCAGGAATTTGAAGCCGGATTTGAAAGCAGCATTATGAATAACATGGTGAACATCAACTTCACCTATTATAATCAGCATACCGAAAATGCGCTATTTAATGTGCCGCAGGTTCCAAGCCAGGGCTTTACGGGTTCTCAGTTGGAAAATATCGGATCGCTGAAAAATGAAGGGATTGAACTTGAAGTTGATGCTGATGTAATCCGTACAGAGCGATTTAACTGGTTTGTGGGCGGCAGTCTGGCTACGAACAACAGCGAAATTCTGGATACAGGCGGCGAAACATTTAACACTTTTGTTGAGGGACATCCTGCTCCGGTACAGCGTGGGACTAAGGTTGTAAACGCCGATGAATATGCAGATCCGGAGTTTGAAACAGATGCCTTTTTCGGGCCGATTATGCCTACGCATACTATTGGTTTTCAAACCGGTATAACCATTCCCTATGGTATTACGCTGGATGCCAATCTCGAATACCAGGGCGGGCATTACATCACACAGGATGCGCAGTGGAATAACGTAGATCGCGGAAGCGGCGCTTCTTCCTGTGATGACGTGTATGCCGTTGTTCCTCATGGTGAGTATTCCGATGATCACTCAAACATTGGTCAGGTCAATGCATTTGATCGTGCTCACTGTTTCGGTGAAAATCTTGAAAGTGGCTTATGGGTGGAACCTGCTGATCATCTCAAATTGAGAAACATCAGTTTATCTATTCCGATAGATACGTTCATGCCGGGTAATCTCGCCGGGTCTTTAAGCTTTTCTGCAAGCAATATCAGATTGTGGACCCACGAGGATTTTACCTCATTCGATCCCGAGATGATCTGGTCTCGTGCTGGTTTAACGGCATTGACTACCGGTATTCCCGAAACCACACCTGCACCAATGCGATTCACCGGTTCCTTAAGAGTCACATTCTAACCTGGAATGTCATGAGATTATTTAACCAAACTGATAGTGCTATGCGTAAGCCTGTAAAGATATTTACTCGATTTATGTTAATTGCCGGGGTCGCTTTTGTAACGAGCTCTTGCGACTTCGAAGTGACAAATCCGGGACCTGTACAAGATGAATTCCTGGATGATGATGGCGCTCACGCTTCCGTCGTGGAAGGTGCCAATTTTGCTCTTTCTACTTCGCTTTGGCAGCTTGCTTATCACAGTGAGGAGTCGGCGAAGCAGATAACCCGTTCAGGTCGGAATTTTTGTTGTCCTAAAGTTCCGCCAAGAGTTGGCGACATGCGGCGTGATGCCCTGGATAATAATGCCTGGAATGTAGCGCAACAAGCACGTTTTGTTGCTGAGGATGCCTCCCGAAGGTTTGATGAAGTACTCGGGGAAGATGAGGCTTCATCCTATGTTTATAATGCCCGGGCAAAGAAACTGGCCGGCCACGCCAACCGATTGCTGGGTGAAAACATGTGTACGGCTGTCATTGACGGCAGTGAAGATCTCGGCGGTAATGACGTGTATCTTGAGCGTGCAAAAGAGCGCTTTGAAGAAGCGGTACAAGTAGGTGAGGCCGCAGGGGAAATGCAAATCGTAGAAGCTGCACATGCAGGTTTAGCCTCGGTTTTGGGCCCCGGATTAAATCGTTGGGATGAAGCGGTTGATTATGCAAATCAGGTCAGCGACGATTTTTCGATCCAGGCGGTTTATACGTCTTCGGAGTCGGATCAGTACAACATCATGTATGATCTGGGAGCTGATGACCCATGGGGAGACTGGACCGTGTATAATTCATTTTACGAGGAGTACTATGAAGAAACCGGAGATCCAAGAGCCGGCTGGGTAGATCGTGAAACCGATGATACTCCTGAGGGCCTCCCGTTGTATGAGCAGCAGAAGTTCAGCGGCGTTGCGGATAATGTTAACATGAATACCGGCCGTGAAATGCGCCTGATAGAGGCAGAAGCCGAACTTCGAAATGGTAACTGGGAAGAAGCAATGGATATCATAAATGAGGTTCGCACAGATATACAATCTGAAGGCGGCGAGCCTCTGGAGGAACGGTCTGCTGAAAATGTAGAAGAAGCCTGGGGGCACCTGCTTGAAGAACGCAGAATAGAATTCTGGCTCGAAGGTCGTTTCATGAATGACCTTCGTAGGTGGATTGATGATGGGTTGGAAGGTACAGACAATGTTCCGGCATACGATGAATTCGAGCGTATGCCCGATGTAACCGACCGCAACAGGCTATGTTTCCCTATAGCTGATAGTGAAATCAACAGTAACGAACATTTCGACCAAGATTGGGAAGACCCCTGGAGCCCCATTTATGATGGGAACTAAGCATTTAAGACTTTGAAAAAAGCCGGTACCGTTCATTCGGTATCGGCTTTTTTAATATGTTAGAGTGATCTATTCAATAGGTTACAAAGTCCATCAAAATCTAAACTAAATACTACTTCAGGGGAATTGATAGAAGATTGCGGGTCGAAGGTGCGTTGGTCCATACAACTGCAGTCAAGAAGGGCATTCTATACTATAGCCATCAATAATTAAAGTTAGTCCCTTAATAGAAGGTATCGCAAAACCGCCTTTTGACCGATCTCTGCGTTGTCGGAATTTTACAAATCCTCATGTATGCTTAATACGCTGCGGTTTTACAACTCCCCTGGCCTTGATCTCGGCCAAAAATTCTGGATTTGCAAAGCCTTTGAATAATCGACTTTGTGAGCTGCCGAATTAACAAATAATATATAAAATTTTAATACGACACTGCTACATAAAACTTTACATTATATATTTATGAATGTAACAAAATGAGGTTTGGGTAAAACAATTTTATAAAATGTTTTACTAAGTGTAATGACGATAATTAATCTAAATATTTTGTAAGCGTCTAATGATTTATTGCTGTAATTAAACAGATGATGGCTAAGTTAATTCAGTTGCTATGTTACTCTAGCTTCCAATAAGTTGTAAAGGATGGAAAAGATCAGAAAATTATTATAACCTATTCTGCTTCTTTGAGTTTTAGTGGATAATCTAAAAGGGGTGCCCCAAATTATATTTAGCAGTGTAAACGTTCAATTCCTATATGTTACGTCTGTTAAAGGGCTTTTAGAGTTTGGTTGTTACATTTTGGAATATGTATATGTGAATGGTGGACAATGATTTGAATATTTGATTAGGTTTTGGATTTGATCATTGTCAACAAAATTGTCCGACAAGAAAAGAGAGGGTTGTCCCGGATTATGTAAATTTATGCTGGATATTTGTAAAAAAAATGCCATTTAAGCAGGTGGATTTTGCATAAAATATCTTGATGAAAACTTGCTGTAAAACATTGTATAATGTGTTAATTGCCTTTGAAAAACAACAGGTTATTTGATACTATTGATGCACTTGTTAGTAATCTGTTAGTGTTGGATTAGTGCATTGTCGGAAGCTTATGATATCTATTGAGATATCATTAACAAATGAATCCGTGCTAATCCTTGGCAGTGCTTGTCTAACCGGCTTGGTTTGATTAAGCATATTAACGATAGAATGAAACGTAACTGTAAGGTTATCATCTTAAGCCACTTACAACTTTATAGTGGTGATTTGGATAGTGCCTTGCTTTATTCCAATCAGTTAAATAATAATCTATAGGTCCCTATGCTACAAAAAGTTAAACACATGGCGACGTTGCTGTGTGCTGTATTTTTGTTACCTGGTCTTGCGTTAGCGCAAACCGGGATCCAAGGTACTGTTATCGATTCGGAAACCGAAGAAGAGCTGGTAGGTGCTACCGTCCTTATTCAAGAGACGGAACAAGGCCAAACTACCGGTCCTGAAGGTGATTTCGAGATCGATAATGTGGAACCTGGTACATATACAGTACGAGTCACATTTGTCGGCTATGAAACTTATGAGACTGAGGTAGAAATTACCCAGGATCAATTGACTTCACTTGAAATTGAACTCCGTCCTGAAGAGTTAGGTCTCGACGAACTGGTTGTTACCGGTTATGCTGTTCAGGAGCGACGAGAGGTGACCGGTTCCATTTCCTCTGTACGAGGCGAGGACTTCCGGGGTCGAAGCATTTCAAGTCCTGACCAGGCACTTCAGGGGCGAAGTTCTGGTGTACAGGTTGTTGGCCAGAGTGGTCAGCCCGGTGCAGCTCAGCAAGTTCGAATCCGCGGATTTGGCTCGCTCACGGCAGGAAACGATCCGTTGGTAATCGTGGATGGTGTTCAGATGGACAATTCAGGGCCCGATGATCTCGGTACATCTACACACGGTGCCGCAAACTTCCTGTCATCTATCAATCCCGCGGATATTGAGTCCATGGAGATCCTGAAAGATGCCGAAGCAACGGCTATTTACGGAGCTCAGGGATCTAACGGAGTGATTTTAATCACAACCCGCCGCGGTCATGATGATCAAACCGAATTCACGGTATCCTCTCAGCTGGGTGTAAATGAGCAAGTTGATCGATATGACCTGCTCGACTCTGAACAATGGCTTGAAACCATGCAGGAAGCCTACGCTAATCGTGCTATGGATTTAGGCAATGATCCCGAAACGGCCCGCCAAGACGTGCTCGATGACTACGGATTAGGTGTAGCGGATCCTTCTGAAGCTGAAACCTATGACTGGCAGGATGCCATGTTGCAAAGTGGTATCGTTAGTCGCGTTCAGGCTTCAGCACAAGGTGGTTCGGATAACACCAGGTTTTTCATCTCAGGTGGATACCTGAACCACGAAGGATCTGTTGTAGGAACCAACCACAACCGCCTGAACCTCAGAACGAATCTGGATCATGATTTTTCTGATTTCTTTACTTTGGAGACCAATGTATCTATTACACGCAGTCTTCAGGAAGGAGCTGCCGAAGGCGGAAACTTTATTAATAGTCCGTTCCACGGTGGTGTTCTGACACGACCGAACGACCCGATCTTTCTGGATGATGGATCTTATAATCCGGAGATCCGAGGTGGTATTAGTTATAACAACCTTCAGGTACTTGAGGAGCGTGAGCAAATCGGTAATACGCTAAGTATTGTTGGTAATATTGCCGGTGACTTCACGCTTACCGATAATCTTTCCTTCCGTTCCTCCTGGGGTGTTGACCATCGAAATGTATTCGATCGTAGTTTTGATAATCCAAGTATTCTCCAGTATCTGCAGAATCATGGTGGAGGTATCACCGAATCGAATCGCAGAACTACCAACTGGAATACTAACCAGGTCTTCAACTATCGTGAAACATTTGACGATGTTCACACAATAACCGGTACGCTGGGTGGTGAATATCGAGAGCAGGATCTGGTTGTATTTAACACCCGAGGTGAAGGTCTGCCCAGTCCGGCATTCAGCACACTGGCGTTAACTGCTAACCCGACGACTGCAAACAGTACCGTTTCCTCCTTTAAGTTGGGTGGTGTATTCTCAAGGTTGCAGTATAACTACGATCAGCGTTACTTCGTAACTGGTAACGTCCGGTACGACGGCTCTTCCAGATTCGGCGCCGACAACCAGTGGGGCTTGTTCTACTCCGGTGCATTGGCATGGGATGCTGCTCAGGAAGATTTTCTTGACATTGAGTCCCTCAATCAAATGCGAATCAGAGTAAGTTATGGTATATCCGGTAATGCCGATATCGATAACTTTGCTTCCCGAACCCTTTACGGTCAAGGTGGCTCTTATGAGGCCAACCCAGGTGTAAGGCCTCAACAACTCGGTAATCCTGATCTTGGTTGGGAGCAAGCCCGAACTGTTGATTTAGGTATTGATTGGGCGTTGTTTGACCACAGACTTTACGGTGAAGTTGATGTATATCAGACAGACAATGAAAACTTACTGCTTGATGCCTTTCTGCCGGGAGACAGTGGTTATAACGATATCACAGAAAATGTCGGAACGGTACGAAACCGCGGAATTGAAATCGACATCGGCGGTATCGTAGTAGATCGCGGTAATTTTGTCTGGAATACCGAATTCAATATCAGTTTCCTTGATAATGAAATTGTTGAACTGGCAGACGGCCAGGAAACCATTGATCAGAACACTCGCTTAGGTGAGCCGTACTATGTATGGTGGGGACCTGAATACGCAGGTGTAAACTCTTCCAATGGCCGTGCCATGTGGTATGACGAAGATGGCGAGATCACCTATAACCCAGGAGCTTCTGATAATACGGTATTGGGCTCTTATCTTCCCGATTACTACGGTGGCTGGGCTAACAGCTTCACCTTCGGCAACTTTGAAGCCGACATCTTTTTCCAGTATGACTACGGTGCTGACCTCTTTAATCACACGGTAGCTTTCTTCCTGGCAGATCCTTCACGTAACCGAAACATGGTTGCTGATGTACCGGACAATGCTTGGAGTGAACCTGGTGATGAAACCGATGTACCAAGACTCTACAGCCAGAATACATTCCCTGGTGGTGGCAGTAACCGACAGCTTTCCAGCCGTAATATCGAAGACGGTTCTTATATCCGCCTGAAGAATATTACGCTGAGTTATCAGGTACCACCAAGACTTGTGGAAGCTATTGGCATAAGTGGCGCACGTGTATTTGCTCAGGGTGAAAACCTTGCCACCTGGTCTGAATTCTCCGGAATTGACCCGGAAGCAGTTGAGCGAACCCAGGGTAACTATCCACAAGCGCGTCAAATCCTTGGCGGAATTGAAGTCAACTTCTAAATGAGGTTTAAGTATTTTATGCAGAATCGAATTTTAACTTTTTTAATAGCAATCTTTATGGTCGGTTATCTGACAGGCTGCGATGACCTGTTGGATACCGAACCAGTTGAAGAGGTTGAGCCGGAAGTGGCTCTTGAAGATCTGGAAGGAGTAGATGCGGTTGTTACCTCCATCTACAATCGCCTTCAGAGCGAATTCAGGTACGGACAGCAGCTCATTCTCGCTCCGGAAATTCTGGCTGATAACTCCTATTTGCATCCGGACCCATCGGGAAGATTTTCCGGTGAGGCCGTTAATGCAACCGGAGCACATATCAACTTCTGGAATACCGGTTACACCCTGATCAATGAAAGTAATACCGTCGTCCAGTCTCTCAACGAGATGATCGATGAGGAAGGCGACGATGACGGATTTGATCTTGCCCGAGCTGAAATGTTGATCGGTGAAGCTCTTTTCAACAGAGCGTATGCCTATCATGATTTCGCACGGACGTATGGCTACGAGCCGAATCATCCTATGTATGATGAGTCCGGTGAGCAGGAAGGTCTTTCAGTACCACTGAGAACAGAGCCAACCGAAGATGCTGAAGCAGCTGACGAACGTCCGCGAGCTACGACTCAGGAAATCTACGATCAAATCGAGCAGGATTTGCTTGATGCCATCGAATTTCTCGAAGGTAATGATCGCGGAGATCCCTATTACGTAAGCTATGAAGCGGCTCATGCATTGTTGGCAAGAGTTTATCTCTACGCAGAACAATGGGATGAGGCTGCTACTCACGCGGAAAATGCAATTAATGCTGCCGGTGCTGAGTTTGTAGATCCGGAAGAATATGCGGGTGACTTTCAGGGGCATCCAAGCGATGAAGCTCTTTTTGAGCTTTCCATTGATCCGGATACAGAAAGTCCCGGTGTGAATGAAGCCATTGCGCCGATTATTCTTCCTTATCAGTGGCACGACTTGATGGCAGCTGATAATCTCATGGAGCTTTATGATGAAGATGACGTACGACTTGATCTGTATGATGAAGAAGGCGGACATACCTTCACTGTCAAGTACAGTCAAAGTCGCGGTCCTCATACTGACAACACTCCGCTGATCAGATATCCCGAACTCTATCTGATTCGTGCAGAAGCCCTGGTTGAAGAGGGCGATGTATCGGGTGGTGTGGATTACCTGAACGCTGTACAGGAAGCTCGTGGAGGTTATGAAACCAGCACCAGCTCTTATGATGAAGCAATCGATGAGATTATGGACGAACGTCGTCGCGAATTCGCTTTTGAAGGACACCGATTCTTTGATCTCAAGAGAAGAGGTGGAGAAGGCGAAGGACGATATGCCGAAATTCCCAAAGCTGAAGGAGAAAGTCCGGTTCCGTATGATGACTTCCGAGTCATCGCTCCGATTCCGGAAACCGAAGAGGAAAACAATCCTGAAATTCAGCAAAATCCTGAATATTAATACGCAATGCATAGCATGATTAAAGCAAAAACTCTAACGCCATTATTTTCAACCGTTATTCTTGCGTTGCTGGTAACAGGATGCTTCGATGACGGCGATGAAACGTATGACGGTCCACCGCAAGTGAAGTTCTCTGAGACTCATATTGGCCAGGGTTGGACCGAAACGGTCACTATGAATCCGGATTCAGAAGAAGCCATTGACCACGAAGTCGGCTTGAGTCTGGTTTCCGGACAAAGTGGTGACGACCGGGATGTAAACTTCACCATAACCGAATCAGGTGGCGGTGAGGAAACAACTGCAGAAGAGGGTGTTCATTTTGAACTGCACACCGATAGTCCTGCCGTCATACCGGCTAACGAAAGCTTCGGAGAAATCGAAATCGAAATCCTCTCGGATAATTTCGAAAATGATCAGGAAGAAACGTTAGTTCTGGAGCTTGAAGACAGTGATGATCTGGAAGCTGCGGCCAACTACAGCTACTTTACGATCTACATGAGTAAAGACGAGGTTTCTTTCAGTGCTGAACTTGAGGGAACTGAGGATTACGAAGATGTAAGCGGTAGCGTAGACATTCAGGGTAATACTGCTGATGAAATGTTTGCCGCTGAAATCAATCTCAGTGACCTCGCAGAAGAAGAAACCTACTCATGGGGTGTCTTCTATGGTGACTGTGATTCAGAAGACGGCGTGGTAGGCGACGAAGGAGACTATCCCAACCTTGAAACCGGTGAAGACGAAAACAGTGCTTCTGTCGATACGGAAGTAGACGTCCGGTTATATCAAGATGATGAAATCCATGTTCAAGTATTCGACGATGGATTTCTGGGTGATGATCTGGTCGCATGCCAGGAGCTTGAATAAAGCATATAACCAACATGCATAGGAGTTTTATAACTCCTGATAAAGCCGCATCGGTCTTGTACTGATGCGGCTTTTTTTTTGCCGATCTATTCAGTACCATCATTTTAAGGATGAATGTAAAACTGCCCAACCCCGGATGAATAACACTTGTTAAAAGGCGTAGGGCTGTAATCAGTTAAATTATTGAGAGGGGCACTTCAAGCTTTTTGTATCGTCATTAAAACTAGTCCGGAGAAAAGCGACGATATTTATTTAAAACCAGATTGCTACAGCAAACTCATCAAGAAAATAATCCCCGTAAAGGTAGATGTTGACTTGCCTAACATCTATAAAGCGAGCTGGTTAGGAGAAAAATAGGCCGATTAGTTAGGGTTAATATAAAGGCATATAAAAGTAAAATACGTATAAGAAAGGGGCGCAGTAGGTTAAGCATATAATGTAAAAATATGTTTCCATATATTTAATTTTTTGAAAAAAAATGTTGGAATTTTGTTACAAAAATCACTTTGTTTTGGGTGTTAGTTAAAGATAAGGTAAAAATGTGTGCTGGTATTTCACATCAAAGTGCTGATTTGGATGGCTTCTTAAGTGTAGTCAATGCTTAGGAGCTGGTTTTTTAGAGGTAAATGGACAGATGGCTGTAGTACATGAATACATGTGGCAATGGTCAAGTATATAATTAGGACGATTTCACAGCAAACATGACTGGTGGGTCATATTGGTGGATAAATACTAATGACTCATCCGGTCTTAATTCAATCATAACCACTAAATAAGGGTTAATTTATGTTACAAAAGGTTACAAGCCTCCTTGTAGTACTCGCTTTGTTCATAATAGTGCCTTTTACTGCGTTTGCACAGCAAACCGGTGTACAAGGAACTATTTATGATGCAGATGATGGTGAGGAGTTGCCGGGGGCAACTGTTCGAATAGATGCTCTCGAGGTCGGTACTACTTCCGATGCTGAGGGTAATTATGAACTAACAGGTCTTGAACCCGGCAGTTATTCCGTAATCTTCTCATTTGTTGGTTACAGAGAGCAGGAAAGATCTGTTGACATTACAGATGGTGAAATGACAACACTCAATGTTGAGCTTGTCCCCGATGCTCTTGGACTTGATGAGTTGGTTGTTACCGGATATGGAATTCGTGAGCGGCGAGAAGTTACCGGGGCGATTTCTTCTGTACGTGGCGAACGTGTTCGCGGAAGAACCATTCAGACCCCGGATCAGGCTCTGCAGGGGCAATCTGCCGGAACCCAGTTTGTCGGTTCCAGTGGTCAACCAGGAGCGGCAGCCAATATCCGTATTCGAGGTATAGGATCTATTCATAGTGGTAACTCTCCGCTATTTATTGTCGATGGAGTGCCAATTGAAGATTATTTCCGGTCTAACATAGCCACGACCAATTCAAATGTTCTCGGTGGTATTAACCCTTCCGATATTGAATCCATTGAGGTACTTCGCGACGCCGAGGCAACTGCTATTTATGGCGCCCAGGGTGCCAACGGAGTGGTTCTGATTACTACCCGTCGCGGCCAGGAAGGCGTAACGAACTTTACAGCAAGTGTAAGGGGCGGTGTCCATCAGCTCCATCGCGAGTATGATTATATGGAAGGCCCGGATTTCGTGAATTTTATGATGGAAGCCTACGAAAACCGTGCACGAGACCTCGGCCAGGATATTGAATCCGCAAGGCAAAGTGCTTTCGAGACATATCGTTCTCCTGGTGCCGAATCCGTAGATGATGTGCAAACTTATGACTGGTTCGGTGGAATGACCCGGCCGGGTTATAATCAGCGGTACAGCCTCTCTGCCCAGGGGGGAACTGAGACTACTCGATTCTTTGTCTCGGGTGGATATGAAGATCATCAGGGAACTTTTTACAGTTCCTATTATGATCGAATGACTTTGCGTTCAAATGTTGAACATGAAGCCTCCGATCGCCTTTCATTTGAAACGAATCTCAGTCTTTCCCGTTCGGTTATGAACGGTCAGGCAGAGACCGGTGGAAACTGGATTAACAGCCCGTTTCACGGTGGGGTTACCCTTCGTCATACCTTCCCCATTTATGAAGATGATGGTACCTATACACAGGATGTGCCGGGTGCTATCTATAATGTTGTTCAGTTGCTACACGAAGAAGAGCGTGTAGGCCGGGAATTTCAGTTGGTTTCCAACCTTGCAAGTACCTACAGGGTAACTCCAAATCTTGATGTGCGTGCACAGTTAAATGTTGACTATCGCATGTCAAGAGATCGCCGGTACAACAATCCGAGCATTCCACGATATGGTGCTTATGGCGGATCAGTATTGGAGCGAACAAGAGAAACCGAGAACTACAGCGGTAACTTTGTAGCTGATTACGGTCAAACCTTTGATGATGTTCATAACTTCAATGCACTTGCTGGTGTAGAATATCGTCACCGTGATTACAATTTCCATTCGGCTACTGGTGAAGAACTTCCCAACCCGCTTTTAGGTCAGCTCAACCTTGCCGGTGTGGCAAGTGCCGTAGCTGGTAGAACAAGTGAATACACTACTGCAGGTGGTTTTACCAGACTTCAGTATAATTACGACCGTCGCTATTTTGGTAGCGTAAACCTGCGCTATGACGGGCACTCCCGATTCGGAGGAGATCAGCGCTGGGGAATGTTCTACTCTGGTGCTCTTGCCTGGGATGTCGCTCGTGAAGATTTCATGCAGGATGTCGGCTGGTTGGATGAACTTCGCCCGAGAGTGAGCTATGGTATTACTGGTAATGCCGATATCGGTGACTTCGCTTCAATAGCTCTGTTCGGTTCCGGCGGAACTTATATGGGAAATACCGGATTGCGTCCACAGCAGTTGGGTAATGCCATGTTAAGCTGGGAGCAGGCCGCGACTACCGACCTGGCTGTTGACTTCGCTTTTTTAGGTAACCGGCTTTACGGTAATGTCGGTGTCTACCGAACCGATAATGAGCAGTTGCTGCTTGAAAGCTGGTTGCCTTCGGATAGTGGATTCAGCGACATTATGGAAAATGTCGGAATCGTACGTAATGAAGGTATAGAAATTGAAGTTGGTGGTGTACTTGTTGACGCCGGCCGGTTCATGTGGGCCAGTGACTTTAACATCACTTTCCAGCAAAGTGAAGTACTGGAGCTTGAAGGTGAGCAGGAGTGGATGAGTGACCCCAACGTAGCAGCTTCAAGAATCATCGTCGGTGATGAGCGTCATCAATGGTGGGTTCGAAATTATGCCGGTGTTAACCCCGCTGACGGCCGGGCACTCTGGTATGATCAAAATGGTGAACTGACCTATTCTGTTGGAACAGCTGACTATTTCGCTGCCGGCAGTATGATGCCGGATTACTACGGCGGATGGAGTAATGAGTTCTCCTACGGACCGGTATCACTGGATATTCTCTTCCAGTATGAATACGGCAGCACCATCCTTGATGAGCAGTATTCAAACTTCCACCTCGCACCACACCGTGGTCGGGTACTTTCGCCGGATATGCTGAATCGATGGACCGAGCCCGGTCAGGTTACCGATATCCCGAAAGCCTACAATCAGGGTGCATTTCCTGGTGGAACCGATCACAACGCATGGTCCGACCGCCGACTGTTTGATGGTTCCTACATCCGGTTGAAAAACGTACAGCTGAACTACGCCTTGCCAGCAGAACTCGCTAACAGGTTGGGCTTAGGCGCGGCTACCGTCTTCGTACAAAGCGAAAACATGGTTACCTGGACGGAGTACCCCGGGCTTGATCCGGAGGTTTTCGATCGTGGACAAACCTATTTTCCGCAACCGCGTACTCTGGAAGGCGGAATTGAAATCAATTTCTAATCAGCCGGATCACCGAAATTCTGAATCAAATTATGTACAAAATTATGTGGAAATACTTAAGTAGAATAGGTCTTTTCGTGATGGGGGTTGCTCTCATTGCGGGTTGTGATGACCTGCTGGAAACCCACCCTTCCACCGAAGTAGATCCTGAAACTGCTCAGGAAAGCATCGACGGGATTGAAGCAATTATGACTTCTGTCTATAACCGCCTTCAAAGTGAATGGCGGTATGGACGGGAGATCACGCTCGGTCCTGATGTATTGGCGGATAATACCGACCAGCATCCGAATACCTCCGGGCGATACGATGGTATGGCTGTAAACTCCCAGGGATCCCATATTACCTTCTGGAATACGGTCTATAACACCATCAACGAAGCCAATTACGTAATCGACGGCATTGAAACCGTTGATGCGCCCGATGATGTACGCCAGCGCCTTGATGGTGAGTCTCACTTTCAGCGTGGGTTTGCCTATTTCGACCTTGCTCGAACCTATGGTTACGAGCCCGGAAGAGAAGTAGATGGTTGGACGCAAAGTGCCATTATCCGCACAGAGCCTACTCGCGACCGGGATCAGGCCGACCTGCGTGCACGAAGTTCGAATTCCGAGGTGTATCAGCAAGCTCTGGATGATTTAGAGTACGCCGCCGAACAACTTGCAGACGATGATCGCGGGGTATACTTCGCAAATTATGCCGGAGCTCACGGGCTTCTTGCCAGGATCAACCTGTATCTGGAAAACTGGCAGGCAGCTGTTGATCATGCTGAAATTGCGCTTGCCGAAACCGATGCCGATCTCATTACTGAGGAATCTGCATTCACCGACGGAAACCCGTTTTCCGAGACGCCGAATGAAGAGTCCATTATGGAATTGAATATCGACCCGGTTGAGGAAAGTCTTGGTTCCAACGTTGGTTTGTGCCCGTATACCAATCCACAGCACTGGCATGATGTGATTCCTTCACAAAATCTGCTGGATCTCTTCGATGAAGATGACTGGAGATTTAACCTGTTTGCCGAACATACGGATGGCTACTGGTACACCCTGAAGTGGAATTGCAGCACTGGTGCATTCGATGACAATGTTCCTTTGATCCGCGTTCCGGAAATGTATCTCATCAAAGCAGAAGCTCATGCTGAATTGGGCAATTTTGATGACGCACATGATGCACTCAATACCGTACGGGAAGCACGCGGTATTGGTCCGGTTAGCGGGTACAACGATGCTGTGGATTTCATTGTAGATGAGGTTTTCCCTGAGCGTCGGCGAGAACTCAACTTCGAAGGACATCGATTCTATGACCTGAAGCGCCGCGCTATGGATATCACGAAGCAGGATGGACTTCCGACATTACCCTACGATGATTTCCGGGTGCTGTCAACATTGCCATCCAGCGAAGTGGAAAATAACCCGGATCTCGATGACAACCCTGGATACTGATTCTCATTTCAGCGCTGCCTCTTCACCGCGAACTCTTTTTGCGGTGAAGGGGTAACTGAAAACCTCAGTTTCAAATAGAAATTGGAACCAAGAAATTATTTGAAGTTTATGAAACATAGAAATGTACTAAAGTTTGGAGCTCTTCTTATTCTTCCGCTGGTGATGTGGGGGTGTTTTGAAGAGCAGGATTTTGACCTGAGCGAAGCGAACCAGGTCGAGTGGGCTCCGCCGGATCGTTCAACTTCATCTTTGTCTGATGGCATCACCCTTGATGCGGATCAGGAGGAAAGTGAAGTTCACAGTTATGAAGTTCAACTAATCGGAGCTCATGCTGATTCAGACAGATCCGTTTCGGTGTCTGTTAATGAAGATGCGTCCGAAGCCGTAGAAGGTGAGCATTTTGAATTGGCATCAACTTCGGTCACGATTTCTGCCAACAGCAGCAGCGCCGAAGTAGATGTTGAAATATTGGCTGATGCCTTCGAAAATCGGGATGAACTGTTTTTTCAGTTGATCCTGGAAGATGGCGATGAGCTAAGAGCGGCACCCAATATGTCGGTTCTCGATGTCGATGTTGAAAAACAGGATGTCGAATTCAGCGCGGATCTCGAAGGCACCGAAGACTACGAAGATGTCGAAGGTAGCATCGAAGTAGAAGGTTTCGCTCCGGATGAAATGTTCGTCGCAGATATCAGTCTTGATGAGCTTGCCGAAGAAGAATCCTACCAGTGGGGCATTTATCGTGACTCTTGCGACGACCCCGGTGATCTTATCGGCCAGGAAGAAGACTATCCTGAAATGGAAACCGAAGAAGAGGAGCATAGTGCTTCAGCAGAAGCCGAAGTTGATGTCAGACTCTTTCAGGCCGATGAAATACATGTAAGAGTATATGATGATGGCCTGATGGGCGACGATCTGGTAGCTTGCCAGGAACTTGAATAGTCCTTCCCGATCCTTTTTTGCCAATAACTACATACAGGGGAGGGACCTCAAAAGCCGTTTCAGTGAGAACTGGAACGGCTTTTTATATTTTTAAAAGCCTGCATTAGCCCGCATTTCTTTCCAATAAAACCGGATACAAAACATCAAAATGAAACTCCGGCATAAGCAATGTACAGGACAGGAGGGCCGCTACCCGTTTAATCTCAAGTAAAATTTTAGGGAATCGGGTCAATCTCGTATTTTTAATCATCACCCCAACTTCATTGGATGAATTCGACAATCGAGAAACTTGACCTGACTGGCTATTGCAGTAACCTCATGAGCTACCGCCTTTTTCTATTTTCCATAATTGTAATTACGCTATTAGCGCTAACTTCGGCCTGCAGTACTACAGAGGAGATTGTTGACGGCGAACACCTCACCGGCAAGCCTATTCATTATGGTGGAGAGCAAGTTGGCATTTCGGAGTGGTCCGAAAGAAGAGTAGAGTTTGCCGTAGATGACTATATTCAGCAGGATATCATCAAAGAGGAAATTGAATTCGACGGCAGTATTTTTCTGTTTGAATTTACCTTTGAAGGTGATATACAAGAATTAAAAATTATTCAATATCAATCCGGAACAGACCGGGCGATTCCGGGTTCATCTTACACGTTGATCGTCGAGGATGAACGCGTTTTAAGAGATTATCTGGATGAAGACGGTGAATCGGTCATTCGCAGTCAGGAATACCGTGAACCGGAAATCCTTCAGAATACCGAAGAACTGTTTTCAATCATCAACACATTCGTACGCACCCATTATTTCCGGCAATCCGAGGAAGAGCGTCACGAGGCGGAGATGCCCAGTATAGGTTACGATATTATCAGGCATGATCGACTTTGATCAGCTTTCATCCGGGTCGAATTTTAAAGATGCAGAGTTTACGCAATAACGAAGGCCGGTAGGCTGAGGGCCATCATTAAAAACGTGACCGAGGTGTCCGTCACATTTTGAACACAGCACTTCCGTGCGCACCATTGCAAATGAGTGATCCTCTTCTTCATCAACATGTTCGGGATCATAGGGGGCGTAAAAGCTCGGCCAGCCGGATCCGGAGTTGTATTTAGTATCGGAGTGAAACAGGGGGTTGCCGCAACCTGCACACCGGTAAACTCCTTTTCCGGGGGATTCGTTATATTCACCGGTAAATGCCCGTTCTGTACCTTTTTGGCGCAAAATACGATATTGCTCCGGGGTTAATTCTTTGGCCCATTCTTCTTCGGTTTTTTTTACTTTGTCCATACAGGTAACAGCTACTATTAAGGTTTCAAATTTCGTATCAAAACAGGTTATACATCCTCAAAAATTACGGATGTGATAAAAAACTAAGCATTATGTTATCATCTTTAAACAATCGGATAGTCCTCATCATTCTGACCTCGGTATTAGTTCTTTCCTGTTCTACGGATTCAAAGGAAGAACTTTCCCGAAAAGATATCGAAAAGACCACCGAAGCCATGGTCGATTATGCCAGAGAAGGAGAGGTCGAAATTGTGGGATATTTTCTGGATTCCGATTTTGATATCGATGATAAAAACAGCCTGGAACAAGCCCCCCTTACTGCAGCCGTCGAAGCCGGTGAAACGGAAATGGTGGAGTACCTGGTCGATGAAGGCGCCTATCTTGATGTCTATGATGTATACGGGCAAACTCCCATCATCCTGGCAGCTCAAAACGGACATACCGAAATTGCAGAAATACTCCTCGAAGAAGGCGCCTACGTTGATTCACGTGAAGAAGAACGCCGCCTGACTCCTTTAATGTATGCCGCACACGGCGGACATGTCGAGACGGTGAAACTGCTTTTGGAGCATGATGCCAATGTCGTTGCCCGCAATGCACAGGGAGGTACGGCTCTCATCAATGCAGCTTATGGAGGGAACTCCGAGATTGTAGAGCTTTTGCTTGAGGAAGGTTCTGAATATGATGAGCAAGTAGAAGACGGTTTCACCGCAATGATGTACGCGGCTGAAATGGGCTATGTCGAAATTATTGAAATGCTCATTGAATACGGTGCCGACACCGAACTCCGAAACGATTACGGGGACCGCGCGTTGGATATAGCCCGGCAAAACGGTCATGATGAAGTGATTGAGCTGTTGGAACCGCTGAGTTAGCCCAAACTTGATGGGGACGGTTTCAACACTAAAACTTACCCTTCTTTCGCCCTTTCTTCTTGCCGTAGCCTTTTTTACCGGAAAATGATTTCACCTCCGGGTTGCGATAGATAAAAAATATAGCAGGTTCAGCCGGGAGGTCGGCAGACTCGGCTCTCCATGCCCCTACCTCTTTCGCAGCGGTATATTCATTTGGCAAGGTAAGGTTTTGTCCGAACCCGAGTATCGTTTTCGGATTGAGCGTTTCGAGTAAATCCTGCCAAAGCTGCGGCGAACGATGCGGGGTTTCCATAAACAAATGGGTGTATCCGTCGGAAACCGCCTTTCGCTCGATGGAGGAAATGGATTGCCTGGTTTGCTGAGACTCTCTGGGCAGATAGCCGTGAAATGCAAACTGCTGACCGTTTCCGCCCGATGCCATCAGCGCAAGGATGATCGATGAAGGGCCGGTCAGTGGGGTTACCTGGATTCCCTGTTGATGAGCCCGACGGACCAAATCAGCGCCCGGGTCTGCTACAGCGGGGCTTCCGGCCTCGGAAAAGATGCCGGTTGCTCCAGTGTCACGGATGACATCAAGGTATTCGGCAATTTCTTTGGCGGATGTTTTTTTTGTCAGCAGATAAAGTTTCCATTCATATTCCGGAACCGGATGCTCGATCCACTGCAAAAACCGCCGGGCGGCCGGTACCGATTCTACAAAAAAAGTATCCAACTCGTGAATCTGCCTGATGACATCGGGTGGAATCGAGTTATTCGCAGGAGTTTTACCAAGAGGGGTTGGGATCAGAAAAAGCTGCGGAATACCGGTAATCATGCATCCACAATTTCATATTCAACCGGACCGGAATCTTCTGCGGTCTTCTTGCGGGCAAAAGAGCTTGCACGATACCCCAGGTAACCTGTGATCATAAAAGCAATAAACGCAATTCCGATATTGGCCATCACCATATTTCGGTGAAATTCATAAATCGGAATCATGACGATTGGTTGAAAACTGCTTTCCAGATACTGGATTGGTACGTGCGTGGTATTTTGAAGCTGAGCGGCATTCTGTATAGGTTGCGATAGCTGACGCTGAATAAGCTCACCGCTATCCGGCTCAAACTCAAGGGTAAGATGACCGTTGGTTTGAGCGGCAATCTGTTTGATTTCAAAATCAATAACTTCGGCCAGATACATCTCACCTTCGTTGTAGGTATTCTGCAAACCGTGTAAGACCGTACCTTGCTGAATCATCAGATAGAGTAAGCCGGCCGGTACGATCCAGAACAAATGCCAAAATTGATGCGGGTTATTCATGTGTATTAAGTAGTATATCGATTACCGGTAGAATTACGCAGCCGCCTACCGCAGCGTATATACGAAATCAGGATTTCGGCTGCCAGCCCGGAACGCATTGGTTCAGTGCAAGAATGATATGTTCTGTTATTTGATGGGAGTTAAACCGCTCGTTATCGATGATTAAATCGTAGAACTTCGAGTCTTCTACTTCATGTTTGGTAAAGTTGCGAATCATCTCAACCCGGGATTGATCATTATTTTCGATAATTTTCCGGGCTTCATTTTCAGAAACCTGCAATTCCCGGCTTATTCGTTGAATGCGAAATGAATACGGCGCCTTCAATCGAATGTGGATACAATTGGGAAGATCAGCGGTCAAAATGGCACCTCCGGATCCCACAATGATACAGTATCCCCGCTCTGACAGAGCTTTTACACTACGAGCCATCTTTTTATAAAGGGCATAATTATTGGGCTTATGCGCCAGTATATGATCGACAAACTGATCAACCTGTGAGCGTTGTTGTTTACTGAGGGATTCCATCAACTCATTATCAAATTCGGTAGTGTCGGAGAAGCGGTCGACCAGCTCACGGTTGTAAATCAGCCACTCAAGTTTGGATTCACTCTTGAGTTTTTCAGCCAATAATTTCGCAACGGGAAAACCTTCACAGCCGAACTCACGAGAAATGGTTATTACCGGTCGAATTTCTTTTTTCTTTACCGGTACCTGCCTGTACTGCTCAAGCTGATATTTTATAAACTGATCGAGATTTAAAGTTAGCTTGCTATACATAATAGACTCTTTTTTAGATAGAAGGTTAATCACCGCGATGAGTTTTATTTCGGTAACGCTCAGCACCTATTACATCCAAATAAGCGAAATTTTTAAAACAAGTGCAGAGCAATACGATACTAAGATTCATCCGCTAAAGCCGATATGCTACGCCTTTTAAGTTCCGGATCATATATCAGCCGTTTTTGATAATCCTGGTTCATAAAATTGCTGGACATATGCATCCAAAGACCAATCGGCATATTATCGTAAAGTATAGCTTGCGCATAGCGTTCCCCGGTGTATTTAGATTCTCCCATATCCACACCACCAAGAATACTCATACGATTTTCATAGACGGCGCCATATCGCTCCAGATGCTGCCGGGTTGACTGTTCTTCCAGCGGCCAGCTAAGCATTTCGTACATTTCCCTGCTAACGTCTTCTGAAATAAACTCATCATCCAAAACTTTCTGAGCGAATTTGGCAAGAGCACTTGCTTTCCCGCGAGGCGTCAAATTATAAAGTTGCCGCTGCTCGGTAAAATTCAGATTATGACCATCCCCGCTAAAAGCTTGATTTACCTGGCTTTTAAACTCCTCATCATCCTTGAATTTCTGAAATCGGTCAAGTACCAAATCGGTTAAAGATTCCTGATCAAGATCCGCCAGCTGGTTTAGTTTTTCTTCCGCTTGTTTGCCATGTAGCATCGGTTGCGCAAGGATGTAAAAGCCGCTCCAGGGTAGCGGAGTTTCAACATTTCCTCCAAAACGGTTTTGCGTAAAGCTATCAATTCGCTCATAACCCAGTAAGTCGTAAAGAAAATCTGCTGATGCAAGGTGGTTGTTGGTAATCATTACCTGCACGACCTCCTTCAGCGGCACATAGTCATCTTCAGCATAATCTTTCAAAGCAATTAACCCGGCCTGGTGTGCTGATTCCGAAATGTTAGGTAGATGAAACCGTTCGATGTCTTCAATAGCAACCAAAGAATCAGCAGACAGAATACCGTCTTGCTTTGCTTCGAACCAGCTTCCCAGCAAAGAGAAATGCCCTACGGTTCCCAGAACTCTTGGAGTATCGTCATTGTAATGAATTGATTGATCAGGGTAGGAGAGATTGAGCGAAGCAATAGAGACATAGTCAGGATTGGCTTCGATATAGTCGACCAGCCCTCCCAGTGAATAGGTCTTTTCAACCCACTCGCTGCCTTCAGCTAAAGCCTCTTGATTTTCAAATACGGTGTGAAAAGCCTGGCGATTTAAAAAGTAAACCAGACTCACTATAAAAATGATGACAAAAAG
>SLJN01000343.1 GCA_007135115.1 Balneolales bacterium | reverse complement strand
TATCAAGGTGTTTAGTCAGGATTTTGACCAGGGGTTAATCAACATAATCTACCGAATGCAGGCGTGATATGAATAATTGCGCTGTAATAAAAAATGAAATCGGTGTGATCTATTAGCGGGGTTTTTTGCGTGAGTCAGTAAGAGAAGACTTTTAAACCAGAAACCATTAGTGTTTTTAGAGATGGTTTAATATGAAGCCTTCGTCAGCATGATTAAAATTTATGGTTTTTCAGTAGAACACAGATTTGGTTGTAGAGGCTAAGCAAAATTTTTACTGATTCATTTTAAAATCATGGATGTGCTACTATCTCCTGATTATTAAGGAAAAGTTTATGGTGAAACTTAAAACATACATCAATTGCTGTTTATGGATTCTGATAATTTTCAGCATCGGATCTTTTGGGTGCGTTGAGAGAGTTCATGCACAAAACAGTGATTTGGTTCTCGAGCTTGAGTTGGATGATCGTCTAACCGAGGCTCAGAGGTTGGATCTGAACAGGCTTGGTGTTGACACCGAGGGTCGTGGAGCTTCGCTTATTGAAGTAACTCTTGAGAATACCAATCAAGACCAGACACTTTCAGATTTATATTTTTATATCCACATAGAAGCTTCCGGGATAGGGACTATTGCAGAGATAATTCAACGGCAAGGGGAGCCCTTTTCGCTACAACCTGGCCAGGTTGTCATTGCAGATAATAACCAGCTTAGTAACGGTTTGCCTGGAATATCAGAGCCGATCCGGTTTGAAGATACCGGTTTAACGTCTGAAGGAGAACAGTTTATAAATGATTTGGAAGGTTTCCGGCTGCCGAGAAAAAACTACACCATTGAGTTAAAGGTGTATCAAGGAGGAAACCAGGAAATAAATGGTGGAGAATTGCTTGCGCAAGTATCCAAATCTTTCGGTGATCAAGCATTGGGCGGAGACGACCCATGGGTTGAGCTGGTTAGTCCCGGTGATGAACTCGGTGGGAACGGTGAAATATTCACAACCAGGCCGGTGTTCAATTGGGAAGGGGATCAAGCCGATCAATTTCGATTGATTATCGTTGAAGACACCGGAGGTGATCCGGAAAGTTTAATTCAAAATGCAATTTCGACAGAACCCATGATTGGCGGTGGTGGGTTTGGAGATTATCTGGATTATGAAATGGCTGATGCGCTTATTTCAGATGAAACCCATTTTACCTATCCCGTAACGGATGTGCAGAGTCTTGAGGAAGGGCAAACCTATTATTGGCAGGTTTTTACTCTGATTAATACTGCAGATGGAGAAACCACCATTCCTTCGGAAATCTGGGAATTTACAATTGCAGACCCTGATGAGGAAGTTGCCGAAGAATCGGAAGAAGAACTGCAAGAAGTGTTAACTGAGCTATTGACTGCCGAGCAGCTAGAAGATCTTGAAGACGGAGAGTTTAACCTGCAATCTATGGAAGTTGACGGTCAGCGTTACTCAGGGCCGGAATTACAGCAGGTATTGCAGCAGTTAGTTGAGCAAAAACGGGATGGTGAAATTAGTTTTTCCAACTAAATGCAAGTATGTATTTGAATAGTCATTGGGTATAAACGACTTTTTATAAGTGTCAAAACTATGAGTAAATTTTTATTTTCTATATTACCATTGCTGATGTTCATGGGATTCACATTGAGTGATGGTTTACCGGAAACACTTGCAGAGGGTAGTGAAAATGCGGAGTTAGTAAAAGAATCTGAAGCTGAATCAGACGACGGAGATCGTCCGATTGCGGTTGTGCGAAGATTCCGGCCTGAAGTAAACATATTTAAAGCCGGAGATGCCGGAATGTTGGAGGCGGAACAAGCTCAACAGCTTTTTGATTCAGATACACTCGTCACTGCTGACGACGGATATGCGGTAGTTCAGTTTATGGATAACAGTGTTGCCAGGGTACAGCCGAATTCGGTATTGATCGTCTCCGGTGAGATTGAGGATGATCAGTCCACCGCCGCTCGCCTGGCACTTGAGCTCGGGGAAGTATTCCTTGATGTTGAAGGTGAAGAGGGCGACTATGAGGTATCTACTTCCAGTGCGGTGGCTGCTGTTAAAGGAACAGAGTTCATCAGTAAATCAGATGAAGATGGAAGTTCTTCTTTTACAGGTTTAGAAGGTGAGGTTGAAGTTACGGCATTAAATTCCGGAGATATGGTAACCATGATGGGTAGCAACGGAGTCGATGTTGATGCTGACGGTAACGATATCAACCAATATGAGTTAGCAGAGGAAGAGCTTTCTAACGTGAGGCAGGAATATGAAGATTTAGATGAGCGGACCCAATCGGAAACAATTCGTCTTGAATTCGAAAACGAAGACGGGGAAGTCCGCGAAATTGAATTGCGTTATTACGATAACGATAATTAACAGGGGTAAAAAATCAATATAGCTAATTGATGTTGAGTAGTGTTTCGTGCTACTAATCATTTGAAAATTAGCATTCAGGGTTTGTTTATGAACATGCTTAAAACGGGGTTGCTTGGTTGCTGCCTGGGTGCAGCATTGATGTTGTCAAGCTTTGAGAGCGCCGAAGCACAGCAACGTATAGATCATCAAACACCGCCGGGATTAGAAGCCGGTGAAAGTGAAGAGCTTGTTTTTTTCCTAACCGGCGTTTCGACTACCGAGGTGTATGAGGCAGTATTGTTTTATCGTACCGAGGGAGCTCTCTCTTTTGAGCAGACAACGGCAGAACTTGATCAGGATGAAGTTGTAGCTCAATTAGAGGTGCCCGATGATCAGATCGGTTCACTTGAGTACTATCTTTCGGTAGAAATGAATGATGGCAGTGAATATACCTATCCTGCCGACAGACCCGAAGAAGAGCCTTTAAATGTAACCATAACCGATCAACAACCAGATGAGGAAGATGAGGCGCCGGGGCATGTTGATTATAATATTCTGAGTCCGCAACCCGGTGAACAAGTACCCCTTGATGATGTGATGTTGGGCATAACACTATTCTATGAAGACGAACCCGTAATGGCTGAGGATTTCACTGTTTATTTCGCCGGTGAGGATGTTTCGGATGAAGCGGATATCAGCCCGTTTTTCATTTCCTATGTCCCCGGAAGGATGCAAGCGGGCGATTATCCCGTAGAAATTACCTATACCTCCGAGGGCTCCGAAGAAACGCTTGCGGAGTGGGAGTTTTCGGTAATTGAGCGAACGGTGGCTGAGGAGCAAGAGCGACAGCGAAATATCCCAAGTGGCCGTCTTGAGCTGGATGGCAGAAGCCAAAATGTTGCGGGGTTCCAAAATGATATTTACCAGGGCCGGTTACAATTTTCCGGGAATATAGGGGAAGAGGTTAGTTATTCTTTCAACGGATTACTAACCAACCAGGAAACCGATCGTTTACAGTCCCGAAATCGATTCGGCGGTGAACTTCAAATTCAGGACTGGTTCCGACTGAACGCCGGACACGTCTACCCTTCTTTGAATTCGCTCACCATTTCCGGACGAAGGGTTTATGGTGTAAATGCAAAATTAAATCTGTTCAACAATTCCGTAAATATCGAAGGAATTTATGGAAATATTAATCGGAATATTTCCAACCAGTATTCGGAGTTGCAAGGTTTTACTGATGAGGAAGAGCCCTTATTTACCATGGGTTTTGAACAAGGTGGCCGTGGGACATACGAGCGAGGGATTGCAGGCGGCCGCCTTTCCTTTGGAAGTGAAGATTCTTTTCAGTTCGGGATGAATGCTCTTAAAGTTGAAGATGATGTAAACTCTATCGAAGTGATAGAAGAGTTTGAAGATCTGCCGGAAGAAAAACTCCAACAACTTAGCCCCAATGAACGGCAGCAACTTGAAGACGATCCGGATTTATTTGAATTTGAAGGCAACCACCCCAACCCTGCCGGTAATTTTATTTTTTCGACGGATGTCCAGGCAAGCGCTCACGATAACCGGATTAACTTTTCAACCGATGCCGGATTGAGTTTGTTGAATCAGGATATCAATCAACCTTTAGATCAGGACAGAGCCGATGAACTTGGAATTGACCTGGACAGTGGAACCGAGAATATTTTGGATCTGGTTTCTAACCTGATCATCATCAATGAAAATATGAACGCCCGGCCTTTTGAGCTTGAAGACGAAGAAATTTCACCAAGGGTACCGGCAGAAGGGTTAGGATTGCAATCACGTTTAAACTTCAACTATTTTGATCACAATCTTCAATTCCAGTACCGGTGGATTGGGCCCGCTTATGAAAGCTTGGCAAACAGCAGTATTCGCCGGGATATCTCGGGCTTTCGTGTTACCGACCGTTTCAGAGCACTTGATAATACCCTTTACTTTACGCTTGGCTACGAGAGTCTGAGTGACAATGTGATGGGTTCTCGTGATGCCACGACGGATACAGATATTTTCCGCGGAAATGTAAGTTGGTATCCCATCAGCAGTACGCTACCTAGGATAAGCATAAATACACGATACCAGACTCGCGATAATGAAATAGAACGTGCTCAAAATCCGGTTTTGGAACAGGAAGGCATAGATCAGAACAAAGCGGTTAGAAACGTATCTTTTATTGACGGGGAAACCGACGTTCTTTCTCGTCCACGCCTCACTAATACCCTGAGCTATGGTATGTCGGTCACTCAGCAGTTTGAATTACTGGATCTCTCGCATGAGGCATCTTTGAACTTTAATATTCTGAATACCGAAGATGAGTTTTTTGAATTCGGGGACTTTTCCAGTAACACCTTTTCTGTGAATCTATCAACCGAAACCCCGGAAAGACCCTTAAGGATGGATATTCGGACCAACTTTGTAACAACCGAGTCTATGGGGGGTATGAATTCAGTAAATATCGGAGGTTTCAGTGCCGGGGGGCGATATCGTTTTCTGGATGATCAGTTATCTGTGCGCGGAGAATTAGCTTATACCCGAAATACGGTTGAGTCAACGGCACTTGAAGTTGCTTCGGTCCCGTCGGAAGATTTCGAAGAGGTTTATACGCAATACTACACACCGGGTGATGAAACTACCGAAGAAGTAACCAATTCTTACGCAATTCGAGCCAATGCACAGTATGATATCACTCAAAGTCATGCGGTGGTATTTTCGGCTCGGTTAAATAACATGGTTGCGGTCGATGCAGACAGAAGTATTCCGAATGATCAGTATGTACAGTTGCGCTACGTTTTTTCATTCTAATAAGTGTCTCTAAGAAAATGCCAATATCCTCGTTCCGCACGTTCCAAGAGACACTTTGCGAATTCTAACAGTCATTAATTATTCAGCGTGATAAACCAAAGCAAAGCATATCTCAATTTAATTACGATTGTGGTAACGGCGGTTCTGGTTTTCGGAATTTCGTTATTTCTGTCACAGACCCATCCGTTTCGACTGCTTGAACTTGCTACCGTAGACCAGTTATTTGAGATTCGGGGTCCGCAGAGTACCGATGATTCCGAGGTCGTACTGGTAGCTATATCACAGCAGGCGGATAGTCAAATTCCTGAACGCTGGCCCTGGTCGCGCAATGTTTATGCGCATTTAATCGACAATCTCAACGATGCAGGCGCAAAAGTCATCGGGTTTGATATTGTCTTTGATCAACCCGACCAACACGCCCCGGAATACGATTCGTTAATGGCTGAGACCATAAATGAACACGGTAATGTGGTTTTGGGAGGGAATCTTGCCAGAGATGCAGGACAGGTTATCCGGGTTGAGCCTTATCAACTTTTCATGGATTACAACCCCAACCCGTATGGCGTCGTAGCCGTTGATCCGGATTCCGACGGAGCTATTCGTAATTACCGGCTCAGCCGGACGCACATGGACAGCACCTATCACACCTTTGGTCTGGAGTTGATCCGGCAATATGAAGGATGGGATGATTCGGTTGAACTCGAGCGAGAAGGCGATTACTACCAGTTTGGCGACTACATGATACCGGTTGAGTCGGAAAATAACATGAAGATTAACTACATGGGAGAGCCGGGTAGCTTTCTGGAGTTCCCCCTCGATAACATTATTGATGACGCCGACTATCTGACCGTAGATGACCGCGAGGTTTGGGGCTACGAGAGCGTAGAAGAAAAAGAGATGGGCATTTTTGATGATCCTGAAATGGGGCTGCTCTATACCGACGATCTCGAAGATAAAATTGTGATCGTCGGCTCTACGATGGCTGAGTTGCACGATTTCCATTCCACTCCTTTTGCTCCGGGTGATGCCATGCCAGGGTATGAGATTCACGCCAATGCTATCAATACCATATTGAGCGGAAACCACATCCGCACGGCTGATTTCGGTGCAAATCTGCTGATATTACTGATAATTTCAATTTTAACGGCATTAGTAACGGTTTATACCTCACCATTTAAAGGACTTTGGTTGGTGATTTTCATGTTTTCAGCGATTGTCGCCGGCGTATGGTATTTATTCGTTTCAATGGCATACAGCGTTGAAATAGTTGCTCCCGGCCTGGCTGTGGTATTGGGTTATGTCGGCACACAAACCTACAATTACTTCAGGGCATACCAGGAAAAGAGCCGGGTTCAGAGTATGTTTGGCTCTTATGTTTCACCGGCATTGGTTGATCAGATGGTGGAATCCGAAGAAGAGCCGCAACTCGGTGGAGAAGAAAACTACATAACGGCATATTTCAGCGATATTCAAGCCTTTTCCGCCTTTTCTGAAAAACTTGAACCTGCTGAGCTGGTTGAGTTGATCAACGAGTATTTAACCGGGATGACTGACATTCTCACCGAGGAGCGAGGTACGTTGGATAAGTATATCGGAGATGCCATAGTTGCCTTTTTCGGCGCACCGGTTCCGGTAAAAGATCATGCCTATCGGGCTTGTATTACTTCACAACGCATGTTGCGTAAGCAGGCTGAACTCCGCGAAAAATGGGCATCGGAAGGCGATAAATGGCCGGATATTGTTTCGCAGATGCAAACGCGAATTGGCATTAATACCGGAAAAATGCTTACCGGAAATCTGGGCTCTTCAACCCGGTTTAATTATACCATGATGGGAGACAATGTTAACCTTGCCGCCCGATGCGAAAGCGGTGCCAAAGCTTACGGCGCGTATTGCATGGTTACCGAAGAAACCAAAAATGAAGCCGAACAAATCGGTGATGAATGTGTATTTCGCTATCTGGATAAAATAATTGTGGTCGGGCGAACCCAACCGGTCGGCGTATACGAAATCATGGGGCTGAAAGCGTATCTGGACACTGAGAATTATACCTGTTTAAAATGGTACAACGAAGGAATAAAGCTCTACCTCAATCAAGAGTGGGATAAAGCTATTGAGGCGTTTACCGAATCTGCCAAATATGAGATGTACCAGCCGGATCGTGATTTTGGTGTGAAAACCAATCCATCGCTGGTAATGATGGAGCGCTGCAGGGAGATGAAGGAAATTCCACCCGGAAAAGACTGGGATGGTGTCTATGAAATGAAGACGAAGTAGATTGTTTCGTAAGCGCCGTTACCTGCCTCTTAAATTTAGAGATTTTTTTGCCGCGGATTTACACGGATTGAACGCGGATTTTATATGAGTATAATTCAATAATATAGCCCAAGAGTTTTATGAAATTAAGCTATAAGCCGTGCTTTTGGGGGAAACACGGGCACTTTGACCCTGGCAATTTCTAAAGACGATTAGCTTTTTGCAGACTCAATATAAACCGGTGGGAATGTTGTAAGTCATCGCAAGCATTGAGATATAAACGAACGATTCACATTTCAAATCAAAAAACAGCACTGACACTATGGCACAGTTAAATGGCAAACGCGTCCTCATGTTTGTTGATAATATTTATGAAGATCTTGAGCTCTGGTACCCCAAATTACGACTGACCGAAGAAGGCGCTGAGGTTGTTGTGGCCGGTCCCGAAGCGGATACCCAATTTTCCGGGAAAAATGGCTATCCCTGTCGATCAGATGCTGCAATCAAAGATATTTCCGCCAAAGACTTTGATGCACTTGTCATCCCCGGCGGGTTTGCTCCGGACAAGTTGCGGCGAGATGAAAAAGTCCTCGCACTTACGAAAGAATTTCAGCAGGACGGAAAACCGCTGGCGCATATATGCCATGCCGGTTGGATTCCGATTTCCGCAGGTATCATGAACGGGTTTCAATGCACTTCAACACCTGCCATCAAAGACGATTTGACCAATGCCGGCGCGTCATGGGTGAACCAGGAAGTGGTGGTGGATCGCAATCAAATCAGCAGCCGGAACCCCAATGATCTTCCTGCATTTTGCAGAGAAATTATCCGAATGATGGCATGATCCCCGGAAAGTTAAGCCGCTTCAAGGGCTCAGTTAGCTGCCAGTTTTATGGATGATATAGCCGAAATTCCATACGCAATGGCGGCAAACCCCATCACTAAAGTAAAACCGGCTTCAAGGGCAATGAGTGTGGCAAGTGCGGTAGCTGAAACCGACAAGTAGCTATCGATACCACACGCCCAGGGGATGTGGGTCTCGTTCCGGTCAGATAATTGGCGAAGTCCGAACGGAAACATCATCCCCATAAAAAAAGCGGGCGGACCCATGAGCAGAAAAACGAAAATCACTCTGAAAATCAGCGGCCAGCTCATGGTGGTATCAAGCACCGGCATCAACAAAAAAGTGTAAAGCAAGATCAACCCTGCAATGAGTGCTCCGGTGCGAGATGTTGTAAATCCGGCTTCGGAAAAACGATGGGAAAAATAACTTCCGGACCCTGAAAAGATTAACAGCGTGGCTAATACAAGGGCGGTAGCATAAACCGGTAAACCGAGATACAGCACCAACTGTTGGATCAACACGATTTCAAAAAACATAAACCCGATGCCGAGTCCCGAGAAATAAAAGAAGGTCCATTTGCGCCGGGTCCCCTCCCAACCGATTCTATAAAGCGGAAGGATGATCAATACGAAGGAAACCAATACAATCTGAACGAAAGTAACCGCTGCCAGAATAAGCCCCAGTTCCATGTAGGGAAGCTCACCGTCGCCATAGATTTCCCGGAGTTCGGGTATGGTTTCCCACTTAAGAAAATGTGAGAAAAACGGACGGTCATCGGTTGCCGGCGAAACTTCAAAAGTATAATCGGCAGTGAACCGGTCAACATTGCCGTACACCAGAGAGTCCATATAGGCAAAGATGGAGGTATCTTCAATACGGTTGTACCGTTGACGCTCTTCTTCTTCAACATCCTCAAGAATAAGGGGGTCAAAACTTCGGGAGGAGGCAAACTCTCTTATTTCATCACGATCAGCTTCTGAAATCGGGGATTTACTCAACACAAAAGTTGCCGTTCCCCATCCCCTGATGGCCGCTAAGTGTTGTTCCGGGTTTTCTATGCCCTCATCATCAAGCAGTTTTCGCCAGGTTGCCGGTAGCTTGAGCGCGGGTCTAAGCGGATAGTCCAGCCAGGCGGTAGTCGCAATCATTCCATCATCACTGAGATGTTTCCAGATGGCAGAGAAGGCTTCTTTTGTGAGATGAAATTGCTCCTGCATCGCATAAACTCCGGCCGACCCGCCAAACTGACCAAGTACCGGCGTGACTACCAAGTCGTACTCATCCGGATCTCTGCTACTCAGGTACGACCGCGGCGTCGTGTTTTGGATTGTGATGTTGTCATCAAGGTATAGTGAATCGATCCATTCCGGGTGATGGTGGGTCAAAAGTCTGTTTGCCTGACGGTGAGGTTCAACGGCGGTTACGTGCGCTGCTTCTCTGGCTGAGGCATGAGAAACGTCGTTTCCGGTAGCAGCATTAAGAGCCAATACGCGACCGGGATCCCGAAAAACATAGGGAAGCGCGCGAGTGCTGTAATCCAGAACATGTTCACCATCTTCGGTGAGCCCACGTCCCAGCAGGGTTCCGAAATATTCGCCGTTGTTATACAAGATTGATCTAACCGGAGGCTCTTCCTGGAAGTTCAGACTCAATCCCGGTGAAAACCGCTGTGCATCAGCTTGAACTACTTCAAGTGTGCCATACGGACTTGTCGAGCGATGTGTGATTTCAGCTCCCGGCAGACGAAGGGAATTTTGAATCGCTTTATATTCCGATGGTTCAGGCGAAGCCGGGTTAAAAAGGCTTACGAGTGCTACGGTTACAGCTGCAGCGGAGCTCAGTTTAAAGAGTAATCCGGCCGGGCGGGTTAGCCAGGCTGAAATTACAGGAAAAAGCGCAAGGAGACCGCTTAAGCCGGCTATTTCAAAAATCCAGAATAAAAGTATGATGAAAATGGCGCCTAACCCCGAGCCAATCATGTTGGCGAAATAAAGCTTACCGATGCGATTGACCTCTATGTAAAAGGCCAGCGTTATAGCAAGACCGGCAAAAAAGAACGGCAGACAATACGCCAGATACGTAAACAGAAGCAGGCCAATTTGGCTGCGGTCAAAAAACAAAAGGAAGGCATCAAAATCACCGAAGATGCCCGAAAACCAAACCGTTGAGGCCATCGAAACCCCGGAGGCTAAGTACAAAACCGGAAGAGCGGTTTCGTAATGCCGGGAAAAAAACTCTCTGAACAGTGCAAGTACCGTACCGGCAACGCCAAAACCCAGCATCGCCATGGAAATGACCATGTAAGCAAAATGGTGCCACTGTGAAATAGACAGAATCTGCATGATCACCAATTGAAAGGCGATCACAGCGATGGACGTCAGGCCGATAGAAATCGGGATGCGGTATGTCATTTCACGCAGCAGTGCATTTCAGTAAAAGGCTGTCGGAGTTAGTCTTCTTTTCGTTCAAAAGGTACAAACTGAACCGGCATGAGTGCTTCTGTGGTGATATCATCCCCGTCTTTTCTGACCAACATCAATTGTTGTGTTTGCATGGGATTGCCGACCGGAATTACCATTACGCCATCGTCTTTTAATTGATCAACCAATGGAGAGGGAATGTCGGCTGAAGCGGCTGTTACTATGATGGCATCAAACGGTGCGTGTTCTTCCCAGCCGTAGTAGCCATCGGCATGCTTGACTTGTACGTTGTCATAGCCGTTTCGTCTTAGATTGTCCTCTCCGAACTGCGCCAGTTCTTCGATGATTTCGATCGTATATACCTCATCTATGATTTCGGCGAGAACAGCAGCCTGGTAGCCTGATCCTGCCCCGATTTCAAGTGCTCGTTGCCCGGGTTCGAGTTCGAGTAGTTGGGTCATGTAAGCCACAATATAAGGCTGGGAGATGGTTTGTCCGTGTCCGATGGGAATAGGTTGATCAGAATAGGCCATACCTCTGTGAGCCTCCGGGATAAAATCGTGCCGGGGTACATTTCCCATGGCGTCCAGCGTCGCTTCATCGGTAATATCCCGAGCTTCCAACTGTTCGGCAACCATTTGAGCACGAAGCTCTGCGAAATCGTCAGAAGTTGCAGTTGATCCGGCTATAGCGGAAATCAACATTAAGGTGGCTAAAATAGGGTTCATCATAATAAGTACATTACGTGCTATTAAGCGGGCCATCCAAATTGGCGGTGACGGCAAAGCCGTCTTATAAGTTGACCAACGAAAACCTCAAAGTGGTGTTTTAAATCAAAAAATCCTAACGAGAAAGAATTTGGAGTACGATAAAGACTTCGTTTATTCAGAATCATTATCGCTGTTATAGGTGTCTTCGATAATATCAAATAGCCAGTCAAAATCTGTGTGGATGGCTTCTATAATTCCGTTGATGATAAATTGGATCGCAAGTACGGCTAAAATCAGGCCGGTCAGCCTTATCAATACCTCCTTACCGGTTACTCCCATGAAGTTGACGATGACTTTGGCATTACTCATGGCAAAGTATCCGGCAAGACCAACAATGATGATAGAGGCTACAAGGATGAGATGATGCCATACAGTGGTAGCATCTACGGTGAGAATCATCACGGTAGTTATCGATCCTGGACCGCTGAGGAACGGGATAGCCAATGGCATAATGGCTACGCTATCAGCCACTTTTGTCGAGGCTTCCTGAAGCGTATAGGTTTCGGAAATAGACTTGTTTTCAGCAATCATTCGCATCGATATACCAAATAGGATGATACCACCTGCAATTTTGAAAGCCGCAAGTGTAATTCCGAAAAACTGAAATACCAGCGAACCGAATATGGAAAAAACAATCAGTATTGAGGCGCCCAGTTTCAGAGCACGCCAGGCAAGATATCGCTGTCTCTCTTTGGTTTCATAGGGAACCACCGATAAAAACAAAAAAGTTGCTGTAATCGGGTTTATGATCACAAACAATGCTGATAAAGATATTAAAGAAAACTCAAGGTACTGCATCGCTCGCGGAAAGATGAAAGGGTGGAAATTTCACAAAGTAACGCTCTGGGTATATTACTTGGTACCAGAGTATTAGGCGATTATTAAAAAGTTTTTTTTACCGTAGAATTTTCTGGTTTCTCAGGGGGTGGGAAGCTCTATTTGTACTCCCGTAAAGCTAACTTTGTAAGTAATTTTATGAATTTTGCATACTCAAAAATCTCATTTCAATTAGGGACTCTTACACCCCAAGTATTTATAGCTGTTGGATGAGACTACGAATCCGAATCGCGTTGCATTAAAGTGCCGTGTTTTAACATTTTGCCATAAAGCCCATCGCCCCAAAGGTATGACGTATTACAGCAAGGGATTGGGAGGGTTGTAATAAATCGATAGGCTTAAATGTAAATATGGAATGATGACAGATTCTAAGGACTGAACTCATTTCGGTTTTTCAGTCGGGGGTCATTAAGTAGAATCATGCAGCTACCCGCCTTTGGGGATAATGTAGCCTGGCTGAGAGTCCATGGCTATACTTAATCAAATTTGAATGTAGAAATTTATTTTTATCACAAGGATAGAACTATGAAAACATCAAAAAAAATCGCCGTAATTGGTGCAACCGGTAAACAGGGCGGCAGCTTAATCAGAGCTATGCTGAATCATCCTGAAAGTGGCTTTATACCAAGAGCTGTAGTACGTGATCTCAACTCCGATCATGCAGAGGTGCTAAAAAGTCAGGGAGTTGAACTTGTGAAGGGGAATTTGGATGACAAACAAAGTATAAAAGTAGCTTTTAAAGGTGTTTATGGCGCTTTTTGTGTTACCCCCTATTGGGAGTACGTTTCGCCGGAACGGGAAAAGATGCAGGCGAAGGTAATGGCGGAAGCCGCACATGAAAACGGACTCAAGCATGTCATTTGGTCAACGCTGGAAGATACGCGCCAATGGATTCAGCAGGACGACAAACGAATACCTACATTAAATGGCAATTACAAAGTGCCACATTTTGATTCCAAAGGAGAATCGGACCGATTTTTTAAAGAGTTAAGTGTACCCACTACCTTTTTAAGAACTACTTTCTACTGGGAAAACCTGATTGATTTTAACATGGAGCCCCGCAAAAACGAAGATGGTAATTGGTATTTCTCACTTCCCATTGGAGATAAAACCCTTTCGGGCATTTCCTGTAAAGATATCGGGAAGTGTGCACTTGGAGTATTCCGGGAAGGTGAGCAGTTTATCAATAAAACGATAGGTATTATGGGAGAAAAGCTGACCGGCAAACAAATGGCCGAAGTTATGTCTCGTGTTCTCGGAAAAAAGGTAATATTTAAGGTGATCCCGATTGAAGAATACCGCAGATCGGAACATCCGGCGGCTAAAGATATGGCAAATATGTTTCAGTTTATGCAGGATTACGCCATCGAATATAGCACGATTCGCAGTGTTAAACTTGCCCGCGACCTAAATCCCGAAATGCTCACTTTTGAAGAGTGGCTTATCGACAATAAAGACCATTTCAGGCTTGAAGAACCGCAGCCAATGGTGTAATGAAGAGCAGTCAATCAGTCAAAAGAGCGTAATGCTGTACAGAATTTGACAGGGATTGTGATGGCTGGGAGTGAGTTACTGCTATCTATGAATTGGAGGGCTTCTAAACCGAATTTTCAGGATAGCAGTAATTTGAATAGTAAATGCGGCAAAGTTGAGTTGCTTTTCCAGCGCAAAGAAGTTACAATTTCGTACAATTCATAATATGGGTCGTCAGTTAAAAGATGAGACCAATCCATCAAAAGAAAGGAATAAAATTTTGTCTGAAGCAAAAAAAGGAAGTACCGTAAAGGTTCATTACACAGGTAAAAGAAAATCCGACGGATCTGTCTTTGATAGTTCAGAAGGCAAGGAACCGTTGGAATTCAAGCTTGGTGAAGGTCAGTTGATTCCCGGTTTTGAAGAAGCCGTTGAAGGGATGAAAGCCGGTGACTCAAATACGGTAACGATCCCCTGCGATCAAGCTTATGGCGAACCTAAAGATGATTTGGTCGTCAAGTTTGAGCGGG
>SLJN01000302.1 GCA_007135115.1 Balneolales bacterium | reverse complement strand
TTTCTTCGATTTCGGATATCATCAGGAAGACCGGTTTACCTACCGGACGAAAGGCGGCGAAATGACCTATTACTTTATCGCCGGCGATCATGTGGCCGATCAACTGGATGATTATACCTGGCTGACCGGCCGTCAGCCGTTGCCGCCGAAATGGGGGTTGGGTTACATTCAATCCAAATTCGGATATGAAACCGAAGACGAGGCACGGGGAATTGTCGATTCTTTGCGGACTAAAGAAATCCCCACCGATGTGTTGATCCTGGATTTGTACTGGAATGAAAATATGGGAGATCTCAGCTGGGATCGAGAAGCTTTCCCCGACCCGTACGGCATGGTTCGGGACTTCAAGGATGAAGGTATAGAAACCGTATTGATCACCCAGCCCTATATGGAAGAGTTCTCGCGCAACTTCCCGCCGGCCGACAACCTGGGCTATTTGGTGATGGATGAAGACGGCAATACCTACGAAATGGAAGAATGGTGGTCGTGCGACGGGGAATGCTTTG
The DNA here is from genome assembly GCA_007135115.1 of Balneolales bacterium. GTDB lineage: Bacteria > Bacteroidota > Rhodothermia > Balneolales > Natronogracilivirgulaceae > SLJN01. Next base: position 3,360 of record SLJN01000302.1, on the reverse strand, counting down.
GTGTATTACTCGACTTCACCAACCCGGATATGCGCGATTGGTGGTGGGACATGCACCCGGATTTCATGCAAAACGACACCGCCAATGTGGGCGGCTATTGGACCGACCTCGGCGAACCGGAACGCCATCACGATGACATGTATCACCATGAAGGCGTCGTTGAGGAAGTGCACAACACCTTTAACCTGAAATGGTCACAGATGCTTTTCAACGGCCATCGCGAAATGCGTCCGGATGAGCGGATATTTAACCTCAGCCGCTCGGGATTTGCCGGTAGTCAGCGCTACGGGATTGTGCCCTGGTCGGGAGATGTGGCTCGCTCCTTCCCTGCGCTTGAAGTTCAGCCGCAAATGATGTTGCATCAGTCGCTGGCGGGTATTGCCTGGCATCATTCCGATATCGGAGGATTTACGGGTGATGTCTGTAACGGCGAGCTCTATACTCGATGGATGCAACACGGCATCTTCTCCCCGCTTGCCCGCGCACACGGTAATGACCAATGCCCGACGGAACCGTGGGGTTTTGATGAAACCACGCTGCGCATCACCAGAGATTTCATCAACATGCGCTATGAATTTATGCCCTACCTGTATTCCATGGCTTTCCAAACCTGGGATAGCGGGATGCCGGTTACCCGACCGCTGTTTTTTGAGGATTCCGATGATGAAAATCTTTGGGATGAGGGCGATACCCACTTTTGGGGGGATGATATCATCGTATCACCGGTTCTCGAAGAAGGTCAACGCCGAAAAGAAGTTTATTTGCCGGAAGGACGCTGGAAAGATTACTGGAGCGGACGAACCTTTTCCGGGGGGCGCGAATACGACATCTACGCCCCGCTCGACCGCATTCCCATGTTTATTCGGGCAGGTGCTATCATACCCAAACAACAAGCGGGCGACCATGTGGACGATCAGCCGCTGGATACTCTGAAACTTGCCTTATATCCTGACCTTGATCAGGACGGATCCTTTACGATGTATGAAGACGACGGCCATTCACTATCCTATAAAGATGGCGACTACCTGACTACTTCATTTGATCAGCAGATGTTCTTTTATGAAGATCAGCGGATTGCCGAGCTTGAAATAGGAGCACCCGAAGGCGAGTATGAAGGTCAGCCCGATGAGCGCACCTATTTGGCTGAATTCAGAGGCCTGCGGCATCAACCCGAAGAAGTGTATGTTGAAGGCATGCCGATCGAACAATTTGACTCACTTGATGATCTGCGCGCTGCTGACGAAGGCGTTTATTATGATCGCAGGAATCAAACGACTTACGTTCAGGTTTCGGGTGAAATCTTTAATGCCTATCGTGTGCAAATCATAATGTAATTATTTAGTTTATCTGTATGTAGCTAATTAAGCATATACGTATAAATCATGGCAAAATCATATTGGGTGTGGTTAACTCTGGCAGCCGTACTGGTTTTAGCTGACCATCTAAGTGCGGCCGGCCAAGAGTCCGGGATATCCAATATCGCTTATTCGGAATCCTTGACGATTGAAGATGAGGAGGTAAGTCTCCACGGCACTCGGTTGATTTCAGCCGGAGCAACAGCAGGTAGTGTTTTCCTTATAGGCATTCCGGCTGTCGGACCTTTTGTAGCATTAGGGGTGATGGCTCATGCGCCATCATACGGTAGTTACAGAGTGGGTGACCGGGAGCGATTTAATCGCGGGTTTTTAACCCGTACCGCAATTTTGGTGGGGGGAGGACTTGGGATATTAGGATCCGTTCTATATTGCTTTGACCGGGGGTGTAATTATCAGGAACCGGTAGCTACTGTAGTGTCGCTGGCTTATGTAGCGCATGCCCTGTATGATATTTTTTTTCTGTCAAGTAGGGCTGTTCGAGAGTACAATGAGCAAATTTCTGAAACAGCGCAAAATGTATCGGTAAGCCCTTGGATGCATCCCGGCACCGAAAGTGCCGGGATGTCTTTGTCTATTAGGTTTTGAGCCAATATTAGACGGCCGCTTCCGGCGATTTAGCCCAGCTGCGGATCCGCTCTTTCAAGTAGGTACGGGTATTTCGCAGTGCATCCTGAACCTCTTTCTCCGTCGTCTTTTTCATTTCGGCGATTTCGGTCTCATCAAACTTTTCCAGGCTGTACAGGTCGAAGACGGCTCTGTTAAACATGGGCTGTGTGCTGAGTTCTCCCAGGATCTTTTGATGAAATTCCTCCCGGTTGATGGCCAGGTCTAACAGCTCTTCCATGCGTTCGGCTTCCTCGGGGTTATCGGCAAAAATATCCTCCAGATCGTACATGTTATGCAGGTAAAGGGCGCTGTCAAACTCATCAATCAGTTCGTATTCTTCAGAGTTGTCGGAAGTCCGGACGCTTGAGGTGGCCCCGCCGTTACTGATGGTTTCAGGAACATCTCGTTCTTTCAGCTTTTGTTCAATCAGCTCATCAGCTTGTTTGTAAACCCATGCCAGGAGCTCTTCATCTTTGCGGGGATGATCATCGAATTGATCATACACCCGAAGGAATAAGTCGTTGATGACATTATCAGTCTTAAATGTATCATCGGATGATCCGGTTTGATTAACCTGAAATAGTTTTCGTTCAATATAGCTGCGCAGTCCCGGGATTCCGGCTTTAAACAGTTGCTCAAAAGTAAGCTTATCGGAGCTGCGATAGGATTCATCTAAATGCTTTTCAATCTCCACAATTTGTCTGGAATGATTGGCTTTACGGGCACGAAGATGGTCTCGGCGTTCTTTTTGCAGGGCAGATATCACCTCACGTTTAAGCGTCTTGAATGCATCCCTGGTGATCTTGTCAAGATCCGTATCGCTTCGCTTTACGATCAGTGGTCCGGATTTAAGATTGATTTCCAACGTCACATTATACTGCCCACCATCTTCTGAAAGTATGATTTCCAATGTGCTTAGCTTGGTATAGCGCTTGAAGAGTTTTTTTAAATTGGAGGAAAGTTCTTCGATAAGCTTTTCAAAATTATCGGCAACTATCTCACTTAATAATTTTTGGTGGTTATGAATGCGATGGTTTAACATGATACCTCCTGTTACAGGGATTCTTGTTGAAAAGGTACTGCGTATATCAAGATCACCTTTATTTCCTAAACAGCATGGGAAGGATGTGACGTTTCTGGAGTTTAAATAAAAAAGGCAGACTTTTTCATAGAAAAGGCCCGCCTTGAAATGTCGATGGCAAAGGAGTTTATTCTCCGCCGAACAGAGATTTGATCTTACCCCAAACGCCTTTTTTACTATTCTTTTCAACTTTGTCCATATCCGGGCTCTTGACCTGATCGATCAACTCCTTACGGCTTTCGTTATTCCTGTTGTCGCTTTTACGACCGCGTGACGGACCTCGGTTTCCTTTTGGTC
>SLJN01000304.1 GCA_007135115.1 Balneolales bacterium | reverse complement strand
TAAAGACTATTTAGTTTTCTTATCAAATAATCCTTTTAATCGAACCTTGTTGGTATTGAGACATTTTTTTGATCTTCCATTATACACATATATGATTTCTTTTAATCGAACCTTGTTGGTATTGAGACGAGTTTCATAAAAGGGTGAGTTTTGGTTTTTGTTTTCTTTTAATCGAACCTTGTTGGTATTGAGACCTAACGGATAAGATTTCTTCAATTTCGTTTTGTGAAACTTTTAATCGAACCTTGTTGGTATTGAGACCTGTTATTTTACGCGGCTTGAAGTCGTAAGATGGTTCTTTTAATCGAACCTTGTTGGAATGGAGAAACAGTGCATATCTATAAGAATCATCCAGAGGCTAAACGATAAATCAGCTACGCATTGATAGCTCCAAAGCATGGCATTTGCCTTCACAAATCACCTGATCACTGCTGCATTTGAGACAACTTGAGTTTAAAAAGGGGGGTTGGTAACCGGATAGCCCGGTTTTAAAGTCTTTGTCACGGCGGTTCTTGTCATAAAAATTCGAGGTAACTATTTGCTTCCATAGTCCGGTTTTATTATCTATGAGCGAAGATTGATATCAGGAGGTTGTGATCGCATGAAATTCCGGATCCATTTTTCGCCGAATACCGAGAGGGTGCCTTTCACCTATCCGTATCAACTGTGCGGCTTGTTTCACCATTGGCTGGGAGATAACCGGCTCCATGATATGCTCAGTCTGTATTCGCTCGGCTGGCTGCAGGGCGGAGAAGCGGAAAAGGGCGGACTTCAATTCCCGAGGGGCGCCTGGTGGGAAATCGGGGTGTATGAGGATGCCATAGCCGAGGATTTGATTCGCGGTCTGCTGCTCAAACCGTTTGAGTTCCACGGCATGCAGATCCGCAAAGTGTTTCCGGTAGAGCCGCCGGAGTGGGAAAACGGGCAGACCCGCTTTAAGGCCGGAAGTCCCGTTCTGTTGAGGCGCAATAATGAAGATCAGACCAAATCTCACATTTTGTACGACAGCCCCGAAAGCGCTTCGGTCATTATGAAACGGGTACTCTCGCGAAAACTCGAAGAAGCCGGCAAAACCGAATTGAGCGACCAGACCTCCCTGCGGTTTGATGAAACCTATCCCAAACCCAAAACGCGGCTGGTGGATATCAAGGGCATCAAAAACAAAGCGAGCGTGTGCCCGGTGATCGTCGAGGGGCCCGAGGAAGTGCGCGAGTTTGTGTGGAATGTGGGTGTGGGCGAGCTTACGGGTACGGGATTCGGAAGTATGGTGGCACCTCGTAACGGTTCGTAACGTGACAGGTAAAGTTGGTTTCGAGCTTGAGTATTACATTCACGGAGACTTTTAAAAACCGAGTTATATGCAATTAGACATCAGACAGGGAATTTATTTGGCAGCGCTGCTGCACGATATCGGCAAGTTCTGGCAGCGAGGCGCTGACAGATGGGAGCCGCTCAGCGCTCATTTAGAAGAAAACTGGAACGATGTGTGTCCGCCCTCCGGCTACGACAAAAACAAGCCGGGATATCAGCACGCTTTATTCACCAGTCAGTTTTTTGACAGCTTTTCTGAAGTTATACCCGCGCAGGCCGAAGAGGGGGGCAAAACGCATTTGCTGCGCGACTGGTCGGCCCGGCACCACAAACAAGACACCGCCCTTGATGAATTCAGCCGCATCATCGGATTTGCCGACAAATTGTCGTCGGGGCAGGATCGCCGGGATGATGAAGAAACCGATGAAGCGGCAAAAGGGCAGTATCTGTTCAAAAAAACTCCGTTGGTCAACATTTTTGACACCCTATATGGCGGGCGTCCGACGGCAGTGCGCAGTTATTACCCGCTGAAAGCACTTGATAACAGCGCGTCCGTTTTTCCGGAGGCAACACAACTTCCGGTTGAAAAGCTTCCGCAGCACTATGCGGAGCTTTGGGCACAGTTTGAGCAGGAAGTCCGGCAACTGCCTCAGGCCAACTACCGTGCTTTGGTTACCACGCTTCACCACCTGCTGAAAAAATATGCGTGGTCTATCCCGAGCGCGACCAATGCGATGCCGGATATTTCGCTGTATGATCATCTTTCCACGACCGCAGCCATTGCCGCTTGCTTGTATGATTCGGTAGATGAGCACGGGGCATTGCCGGAAACCTTCGGCGGAATAAAGGAAGGCGAAAAAGACAAAAACCGGATGCTGTTGTTGACCGGAGATTTTTCCGGCATCCAGAAATTCATCTATCAGATTACTTCCAAAGGTGCGGCGAAAACGCTCAAGGGGCGGTCTTTTTATTTGGGGCTTCTGCAAAATCAGATCATCACCCGCATACTGGATATTTTTGATGTGCAGCGCGGCCACATTTTAATGCAGAGCGGCGGACGGTTTCAGGTTCTGCTGCCGAATATTGAGGAAAAAACGCAATTGGTCTTAAGTGAGATCGAGCGGTTTAATCACCGCCTGAACAAAGCGTTTGACGGTGTCTTATATCTCGGTCATGGTTTGAAATCCTTCCCTGCCGCCCGCCTCATAGATGAGTATTCGGATTTCGGTGATCTGGTAGCCGAGACCTACGAGCTGGTGGAGCAATCCAAAAATCGCCGGTTTGGCAGAAGTCTGGATTCGGATTTTTTTCAGCCCAGAGCCATCAAAGGAACGAAAGGCACTCAAGTATGCGAGGTCACCGGTATGGACCTTGACGAAGATGAGGTTGCAAAGGCAGAAACTGACGCCGAGGACACCGGATTGCAGGAAGGGGCGGTTCGCAGCAAAACGGTTCAGGAACAAATCAGGCTGGGCCGCTGGTTGAGAAATGCCCGTTATCTGTTGACTTACAAGGGTAGAAACAGTCAGCATGCCAGGGAATTTACCCCTCTTCCGCATATTGATGATCCCGAAGAGTATTATCCGCCGATTACCTATGCGGTTCTGAGTAATTCGGGTGAAGATCAGGAAAAGCTGCAAAAAGCGCTTCATGACCAGTCGCTTGTCGATATTCAACTGTTGAATGATTTTGATTTCAGCGGTGTGATGAGCAAGGAAGCCCACTATAGTACCGGTGTTCAATTTTACGGAGCTTCTTGGACTCCATCACCCAAGTTCGATGAAAAAACCAGAAAAGAACGGCCTGTTGAGTTTACCGATATCGCCGAAGATGGAGTGAATAACGATATGGCGGTATTACGCCTCGATGTGGATAATCTTGGTAAAATCTTTAAAGAGGGGTTCGACCAAAAGTATTATGAAGATGGCAGAGGTCGCGGCAGTATAGCCCGGTACAGTACGCTCAGTAGCATGCTGGACTGGTTCTTCGCCGGCTATATCGACAACCTTGTAAGGGCTGATTTTACCATGCCTGGTGTCTATGTTGCCGGCAGTAACGGTCGGGACAAAGTACCTAATGAAAAACTCCGGGAGCACATACTACCGGTTTATGCCGGTGGTGACGATGTTTTTATCATTTGCCGATGGGATATCGCACCGCTGCTTGCCCGGCGGATACGTGATGATTTTCGCCGGTTTACCAATTATAACGATCATGTTGGGCTTTCCGGCGGGGTTTCAGTGGTTCACGGGAAGTACCCCATCCACAAAGCCGCTCAGGAAGCGGAGTCGCTGGAAGCAAAAGCCAAAGCGCTTGAGGATGCGGAAGGTAAACCCGACGGTAAAAATGCCTTCACGCTTTTTGATGTAGCGCTGGACTGGCATGATCTGGACAAAACGCAGGAGCTTACCGAACGCCTGATTACCTGCCAGAGCGAAATGGGTACCAGAGCACTTTTGGGTACACTTCGCTCGGTGCTTGCCGAATACAGTGATAGCGGATTATACGGCAGGTGGCGCTGGCGGGCGGCCTACCGTATTGCACGAATGAGTGAGCGGCACTACAACTTGAAGAAAGAACTTTCAGGTTTT
>SLJN01000057.1 GCA_007135115.1 Balneolales bacterium | reverse complement strand
TTCATGTTTTTAAATAGTAAGATGTTTCAAATTCTACCTTCCATCCGCCGGCCGGCGGATGGAAGGTGGTATCTGTATAGTTAATTCACCAAATTGAGTTCATTGGATAAATGGTCAGGTTTTTGACTTTTGCTGTTCCGCCTTTGCTGAAAAGGGACAGTCCGCTGCTTTCTGTGTCGGGAAAAACCAGTTCGCTCATAGAAGTTCTGCCATCACCTGAAAACACTTCGAGTGTGGAGCGATCCACAAAAAGGCGTAGCTTCAACTTTCCATCCTGCAGCTTTAATGGTGCTTTGCTGATGGTTGGAAAAGATCTGCTGAAATCAGTTTGGCCGGAATTGCGGCGATCAATGGACAACACTTGTTCATCAACATAGTAGCTAATGACTGTTGCCTCATTTTCGCTCTGGAGCACTTTGATTCCTGTCGTGTCGGCATCAGCCGGATCAAGTTCGAGAATCATTTCATACTCTTTGCCTGAAAAACCAATGGCTTCGGTCAGATCGAAGGAATCATGGACTTCTTTTCCGGTAATAGTGGCCGGTTCCTGTCGCAACTTTTTCAAGGCTTCTACTGGCTGCTGCACAAGCCGGACTTCATCATCAAACGATTTAAGCCTGACTTCCCGGGGCAGAGTCCAAACGCCTTTCCAAGGGTCGGTGGGTACTTCGTGCGCATATCGCCAGTCGCTCATCCAGGCCACCCATTTACGGTATTCGTTCTGATTCGGCGTGTTGCGCCAGGACCGGGTAGCATAGAAATCCATTCCGTAATCAACCCAGAATGCCGGCTCCAATTCATTGGTATCGGCCGGTTCATCACTTAACATGAGATGATCTATATTCACATGTCCCCATCCGCCTGACTCCTGGTCAAATATCTCAATCCGTGCGGTTTCGCCGGAAAGTTCACGGACATCCCAGTACTTCCATATCAGAGATTCCATGTTGCGTCCCGTACTTTCCCGCACTGTTTCGTCATCTATCAGCAACCGAATTCCAACTCCCTGATCATCCCGGCCTTCCGATGGGAGCTCCCCGCCACCGATTTTGAAGTTCAGGTATGGTCGATCAATGCTGAATTCCGGTGAAAGAAGCGTTCCGGTTGGTTCATCACCGCCGTGAAAACTGGTCACAAACCGGTCTCCGACGAATCCAAAAACAGGGGTTTGTCCTTCCAGACTACTCTCAACCGGGCCATCACCAAATGCTTCACCTTCGATTTCCCAGCTGCCGTAGTAAGATGCTTCAAAATCTTCGATGATATCCCCTTCCGGAAAAGTTTCGGTAACATCGCTTATTTCAGCAAACTCAGGATCTGCAGTAAATTCCGTGCCGTCAAAGTCACCGATGAAGTACTGACCACCGAACGGTTGTACATCCACTTGCATCACCCACTTAATATTCTCCGGATCACCGTCTACAGGAAGCGGAAATAAATCAGGGCATTCCCAAACTCCACCCACAGCTCCTGCTGGGCCAAAATCACTCAAGTGCTCCCAATCAATTAAATTTTCAGAGGCATAAATGCTTACTTTCTGCTCTTCGGCCAGTGCTACGACCATGATCCAGCGTTCATCGGGTTCGTACCAGAATACCTGTGGATCGCGAAATTCCGGTGAACCAATATCGAGTACAGGATTATCCTCGTATACTTCCCAGTTAATCCCACCATCCAGGCTGTAGTTGATAGCCTGTGCCTGGACCTGAGCGTCAGGCAGTGTGTAAATAGCTACCCACGGCGGATTATCATCAGAGCCAAGACCACTGGTATTGTTTTCATCCACGACAACGCTGCCCGACCATGCGTCATCAAATGCTCTTGGCAAGTGCTCCCAGTGCACCATATCCTCGCTGACAGCGTGCCGCCAGGTAAACAGATGATAATGGCCATCGTGGTAAATCAGGCCATTGGGGTCGCCAATCCACTCGTCGGGTGCTGAAAAGTGAAACTGGGGGCGGTGGGGTTCGGCGTATAGTTCATATTCCGTTGCAGCTTCTTCAATCACACAACTATAGAGAATGAATAATGTGACCAGCCAGTACTTCGGAGCTATTTTTGGGGATTCTGTACCTGCCATGATTTTATAGTTCTGACCAGTCTTTGGATATCAGTTTATTCGAGTAACATCATTTTCTTAGTCCGTACCTGGTCACCAACCCGAAGTCTGTAAACATACACACCACTTGCCAGCCCCTGTCCGTCAAAAACAACCTGATGAGTGCCGGCCTGCAGCTGATCATCTACAAGCGTTTTAATTCGCTGGCCAAGAACATTGTAGACTTCGAGCTGTACCGGCAAGCGATCCGGGATTTCAAAAGTGATGTTAGTAGTTGAGTTGAAGGGATTCGGATAATTTTGATTCAGATTGATTTGATCCGGCAGATCAGCTGCAGATGGGTCTTGGTCTATGCTGGTATACCTTGCATCAATTTCCCAAAAATCAACGGTGGCACTTGCCGTACCACCCGAAGCAAAGAGATCTACCTGATTACTTGCGGATTGTGTGGGAAAAACCCGAGTAGCTAATGCACGGGAATCATTTACAAAGACTTCAATAACCGAATTATCCACGAAGACGTGTAATTTGAGGTTTTCATCATCCCCCAACTCAAAATCACCGGATCGCACATCTCTTTCCGTATCCGGGTTGGAACTCGCTTCTGAAAGATCAACTACGATTTCCTGACTGCCAGCATCATAGTAAATCCGGGTCTGTTCGCTTCTATCCGGGGATGCACGTAGAATAACACCGGCTTCATCAGCATCGGAAATGTTGATGTCAGCAATCATTTCAAAAGTCGTACTTTCTTTGTTGAGCACGTTATCACGACCGTCACCCAGTGATATCGGCCCTCTTGTTGTATGCTCGCCTCTGAGATTTTCAAGTTCCCGAGCCGGCCTCTGACCCATAATCTCATCTTCTTCATGATAATACCACTCTCGCGGCAAGCTGAAGGTGTGCTCCCACCCAAGTTCTTTAGCGAATTCTGAAGTAACATGATTCGGGATAATGCCCACAGCGATAATCCGTCCATCGGGAGTGCGCTCTATCGCGGGACTCAGAAATCGGTTAATCAAATCAAGGCGGTGAGGTTCATCGTGATTCGGGCTAAACTCTTCATTTTCCCAGCTGCCGAGCCAATATGTATTACGGCCAATCGGCAGATCCGTAACTCCGAAATAGTAGAGATTCTCCGTGAGTTGTTTGAGCATTGGCATCTCCCAATACTCTCCGGATTCATCAGGATCCCCTTCTCCCTTCATTTCACCACGGAATTCCCAATTGATTAAATCATCAGATCGGTATAACAAAGCGACTCCACCACCGCCACCGGGCACACCGGTGCCGATAGTCAGGTACCAAGTATCGTCTTCTTTCCAGACATACGGATCCCGGAAATCTTCGTAATTACCATCAGGCAATTGGAACAATGGATTTTGATCATGCTTTTCGAAATCACCGTAATCCCGCATTTCGGAGAGACCGACACCAGCACGGGCCCCATCCACACCCGTATAAATTGTTTTAAGCGTATTGTTATCAACTACGGCGTCACCTGACCAGATTCCGTAGGAGTCAAAACCCGGCTCCGGTGCTTTGGCTATAGGATGATGCTCCCAAGCTGTCAGATTATCAGTGCTCATGTGCCCCCAGTGAATATGGGCCCAATAGGGTCCGCTGGGGTTGTATTGATAAAACATGTGGTATCGATCTTCATGATATACCAGTCCGTGTGGCTCATTAGCCCAGTGAGCCGGAGGTATAGCATGAAAAACAGGCCGGTGCGGATCATCCGCATAGCGACTTTCAGGTATATCCAGATTTGCTGAGGTATTAAGGTCCCCCAACTGAAAGGTTTCCTGAACTTCCTGGTCACTTCGTGCAATGTTATAGATTCTTACATCATCTACTATTCCATTGACAACCCCGGTCGGGAAAACGGCTACCTCATCGGAATGAACATCCTTTCCGATTATAGTTGGATTATCACGATCCGGAGTCATTGGCATTTCCGGGGTACTCTGCGTTCCAACCAGTTCACCGTTTTTGTAAAGTTTCAATCCCTCATCCTGATCAAATACACCTGCTATATGAGCCCATTCTCCTTTCGGAAACTTTCCATCTCCCCATACGGTGTGCCAATCCCCATCAATGGAAACAGCAAAATACCATGACCCAAGCGGTTCCATTCCAATAAAGTATCCGGCATCCGGAAATGTATAACTATTTACAAACGGGGCATTGGTAGGCGGATAGGTTTCAACAGCAGCCCAAAGTTCAATACTGAGCTGGTCTTCAGGCATGTGTTCTTCAAACTGATTCCACCCTATCCAGGTAGAAAACCCATCAAGTCGTAAACCGGTACCGGTAGGCCCCTCAACCCACTCCGGGCGGTCGTAATTATTATCTATGGTAATTTGGGAGCCGGAAACCGTTTCTTCGGCACGACGTTCACCCGGAGAACCGTCAAGTGGGAAGTGCGTGATTAATCCATTTTCTATTTCAGGAACTGACCTTGTAAGATACTCGATAATGTTTGCAGTATACGTTTCAAGATTATCCCTGTTGGTGTTTTCTCCCTCGTGATTCCATTCAAATGCACCGGCACCTACAAAAAAAACATTACCATCACCAAGCTCAAATTCTCCGGAAGAAACGATATCCGGGCCATCATCGCTTCGCCACTCAAGGTCCGTTAACCATCTTCCGTCGAAATCATCGGGATCGGTCCACCAGCTAATGCGATTGGCAACTTCAAGCCCTGATGAAATGGTTGCAAAAGGATTGCTTAAACCATCAAATGCCGGATGGTGCTCACTCATCTGATAAAACCCCCAGTCACCGCTGGTTGCTCCATCCCTCGAAACTTCATCCGGGGGAGTTGATTGAATTCCCAGGTCTACGGTGTACTGCGATGCCAGTCCGGAGAGAAATAGTCCACCTCCATTGCTTATAAAATCTTCAATTGCTGTGACCGTCTCATCATCAACGGCTGATGCGGGTAGCTCAAGTTGTTCATCGTTGTGCCACCATAAAACCTCTAATTCATCCAACATTTCCGGATTCTGCCGGATATCATCAAAACTTATATATTCTGAATTGTAAACCGATTGCAGCCATTGATATGCCTCCTGTTCTTCATCAGTCAGTTCGGATAGCTCTTCCGGTTCTCCGATAAAGGCAACCTGTGGATTGGCATGCAAGGAACCCGCCATGCCGGTTATATAAAAGATAATTACGAAGAATGAAGCTAAAGTTGAACTGGAAACAGCCTGTTGAGATATCATAACAAAAGTCCTGTCGGTAGATCCGGTTTGTTGGAACAATAAATTGCTGCAAAAAATGACCTGCCTGATTCTCCGCCAGCTGGCGAAGAATCAGGCAGGTATACAATATGATTTCGGAACTGTTACTTAACCAGCATCATACGACTCGTTTGAGAGAAGTGATCCCCGACTTCGAGCCTGTAGATATACAGACCGCTGCTCAGTACACTGGCATCAAACTGCACTTCATAAGTGCCAGCTGATTGCTGCTCATTTACGAGTGTTGCAACTTCGCGGCCAACAACATCATAAACCTTAACAGATACATGATCGGTTTGATCAATAGTGTAAGGAATTGTGGTAACCGGGTTGAATGGGTTCGGGTAGTTGTCTCTCAACTCAATTCCGGATGGCCTGTCTGATGCCATTTCTTCGATTTCAGAAGAGGTAGCCACCTGGTTTTCTGAATAATTCGAGAAACTGAGATTGTCAACAATCATATCAACATACGGGCGGTCACCACCACCTTTGGCAACCCGAAGCGGATGATGGGAAACATCCAGGCGCTCGTTAAATCTCAGAGAGCCATCGGTAATCGTTTCATCATCAGCATCACGAAGTTCTACGGCTGCCCAGTAGTTGTAATCTTCCTGATCCTCAGCCAGACTTACTTCGAAGATCACTCGATACCATTCACCTTCTTCGAGAATATGATCTTCCAGAGTGATTCGGGTATTACCCTCTTCTTCACTCCAAACACCTGCCGTTAATCTTGGCTCATCATCATCGAAAGCACCGGTGAGGATTTCGACAGTATTTTCACCCCAGAAAGCAGGAACGATAGCAGGCTTCTGGATGATGTAGTTCCAATACTCGCCTTCCCAGTCGCCGGCTTGCATCCAGAAGTCCAGGGTAAATTCTTCGCTATGACCAATGTGAGGAGTGAATGCCCTCAGAAAATCTTCTTCACCATCGAATTCCATAGCATAATCCCCGTCGGCTGCATTATCAGTGAATTGAGGGTCACCGTGTAGATGGATATATGCGTTATAATCGGATGCATCCGCCGGAACACCTTCACCTTCTTCGAAATCCAGGCTTAACAGTGTAGTTTCCGGCTCTTCTACGGCAAACATGTAGTAATCGGGGTATTCTTCACTCTCCGCATCTTCCGGATAAACTCCCCGAATCTCATCCTCAGTTACCGCACTTACATAGTAGCTGACAATGGTATAAGGATCTTGTTCAGGAATAGTGTAGCTGTAAGTATTGTCATTGGATGCAGACATTTCAGCTTCCTCCCATTCATCACCTGTGTGATAATGGAGATACACTTCTTCAATGCTGCCATCAAAAGTACCTGTTACTTCGGTTTCGATTTCTACAGCTTCTTGTTCGCCGGCTCGTTGTGTCGGCACGGATGTCAAGCTTGCAAAATCAGGCTCTGAGTCTACGTCTACATCCAGGTTTTCTTCCCGTACAACATCGCTGATACGAATTTCATCAACATAGCCATCCATCCAGCGGTCTGTACTGTTGTGGCCAATGAACAGATCAGTGAATTGCAGACGAGGATCAAAGTCGAACTCGGCCTCTACCATCCACTCGAATTCCAGATCTTCGTTTCTCACAACCTGATAGTGCATACCTGCTTCCGAATCGCGGATATAGCTGATGTGGTACCATTTTCCTGTTTCTACCTCATAGGGGTCGGAAGGAAGGTTGCGTAGCCCGTCAAAACTGCTTACATCAGCATCATGAGCTCCACCTTCGAGGATGTGGTCACCTCTCACTTCCACCCAGTAGTTGCCTTCCCAGAACTCTTCTCCTGCTCCCGGCTTCCAAAGGATATCTGCATTTTCACCTTCTGATTCTACACGGAACCACAATTCGATGGTCCAGTCATCTTGTAGATCCATTGAGGCTGTGCCTTGAATTTGTAACCAGGATTCATCGCCATCCAGACGCAAGGCTGAACCGAGTTCATCCCGGGCACTATAATCTACTATTTCAGGATTACCATGAGGTTCAGCATCCTCGATATCATCCACCAGATTCTCCCACGGGTTATCCGGATTGTCGAAATTCATCAGGAAAATGGTGTTCTCATCGGGTTCATAAGGCCCGCCTACATCATCCTGGGCAAACATTAAACCTGGTGAAAGCAACAATACAGCAGCTCCGGCCAGATTCTTTTTAATCGTATTTGTGTTTATCATAACATTACCTCTTTTGAATTCTATAAAGGTTGTTTATTTGTGGTCTACAGACAGCTTGTTTTATCCGGCCCCGATCCACCACTCGATATACAGCTTTGGCAGACCTGAAACCGGACCATCATTGATGTCACACCTGAATTCGCATTTCATGAGCATGCATTAGATTCAGGTTTATCGTTCATTAATCCCAGATAGAAGCCAGTTTCCAGAAGTCAAGTGCAACTACATTTGCCTCCCCGCCTTCGGAAAACAGGCGGATGTCCCGGCTATCGGGATGCGGAAAGATTCTTTTTGTCAGTACTTTGGTACCATCCGCAGCAAAAACCTCCACCGATGACCAGTCCACCAGAATGTGCAGCTCGATCGTGTTGTCGTTGAGATCTAATGGGGCTTCGCTTCTGGAAGGAAAATGTTCACTAAAACCAACATCTCCGGAATTGGTTCGATCGACATAGAGATTACCGGAGTTTACATCATAACCGATCAGCGTTTCCTGCTTATCACCGGCCCGGACTTCCAGACCAAAGTTTTCAGCCGATCCGGCATCTAATTCTGCTTTTATTTCGAAAGCTTTTCCGGAAATGCCCTGATCCTGAAGCGAAATTTGTTCGCCATTGATCTCAAAGTTCTCTATTTGCTGATGATCTTGGCGCAGTTGCTGGAGTTCTTCTATCGGGGACTGTGCCATTCGAATTTCATCATCAACAGAAATCAGGTCAACTGTTCTCGGCACTGACTGGGCGCTTTTCCAGGGTGAGGTGGGTTTTGCGGTTGCATATTCCCAATTACTCATCCAGCCTAGCCACATCCGGCGGCCGTCTTCTTCAGGAATATCACTCCAGCTGATGGCGGCATAAAAGTCAGTACCATAATCGGTCCACAGAACTTCCTCATCTACGGCATCTTCAACGATTTCGAAGGAAGTTGCTTCCTCATCAAGGATAAACTCGGTCCCGTCGAAATCACCGATGAAATATTGCGATCCGGAGCCGCCTGCAACAGCGCCGGGGCTAACATCTACATGCATTACCCAGCGGGTGTTATCCGGGTCACCATCAACCGCAAGTTCAAAGAAATCGGGGCACTCCCAGATCCCTTCGGTACTGCCGATTGGGCCGAAGTTGCTCAGATGCTCCCATTCTCTTAGGTTTTCAGATCCATAAAAGGCCACTTTCCGTTGAATCGGTAAAGCAACTACCATGATCCATTGATCGCTTTCCTCGTGCCACTTCACATTGGGATCCCGAAAATCCGGATCTTCATCTGTTATTACCGGATTGCCTTCATACTTGGTGAAGGTTTCTCCCCCATCGAGACTATAGGCCAGAGATTGAGCCTGCTCAAAATCCGGGTCTTCACCCTCGTAGCTGTAGTGGCTGGAATAGGTCGCTACGATCGGAGTCTCCCCTTCATCACCAAAGCCACTGGTGTTATCGTGATCGACAATAGCTCCGCCTGAGAAGATCATTTCATTGCCTTCTTCGGGAATGACTACGCCTTTGTGCTCCCAATGCACCAAGTCTTCACTAACTGCCTGGTACCAGCTCATGTGCCCCCAGGTATTTCCGAACGGGTTATATTGGTGATGTAAATAATATTTGCCATCATAATAGAACATGCCGTTCGGGTCATTCATCCAATGTTCGGGTGGTGTGTAATGGAATTGGGGCCGGTACCGCTCTTTGAAGGTAACTTCACCTTCTTTTTGTACAGATGTAGTTTCAGGTTCCGGCTCACACCCCCATAAACCGGCCGCGAAAATTACTGTTGCGCAGGCTGTTATTACTTT
Source organism: Balneolales bacterium (assembly GCA_007135115.1). Taxonomy (GTDB): domain Bacteria; phylum Bacteroidota; class Rhodothermia; order Balneolales; family Natronogracilivirgulaceae; genus SLJN01. Next base: position 5,170 of record SLJN01000057.1, on the reverse strand, counting down.
ACGGTATATGTATGACTCCATGACTTACCAATTTTGTTGTAAGAAACCCGGTCATCCGGCACCGGGCTATTTTTAAGTTTCTTTGTACTGGTGCGTAACTTTCCCGGCTCGTTTCAAATGGATAGAGCCGGGAAAGCACGGAATTTCTAAAGTGAAAGCTTAATTAGCGCCCGGATAACCCGGATTCTGCTCATATAGGCCATCACTCCACTCAATCTGATCTCTTGGGATCGGCAGATACTCATCACGGCCTGAGCTGAAACTTGACCCACTCAGATAACTTCTTCTGCCACCTTCGATGCTGAAGTAGTTGTTCATCACTTCTTCTGCAATTCCCCAGCGGACAAGGTCAAAGAAACGTTTGCCTTCCATAGCAAATTCGAGGCGTCGTTCCCACTGCAGAGCCTGCCGGGCGTTGTTTTGATTCCAGTTGATGTTTTGGCCATCTACATAAGGCTCAACATGATACTCCGTGATAGGCTCACCTTCCGTGTCGACAAGACGTTGGGTGCTATTAGCCGCTCTTTCCCGGATTTCGTTGATATCATCAAGGGCCTCGTTGTGCCGGCCGAGCTCGATGAGAGCTTCCGCACGCCATAAAATCACATCTGCAAGCCGAATCACGTCGGTGTTCTTACCGCTGGCATAGTAAAAGTCGGTTTCCTGCATGGCCGGGTCATCCGGGTGAAGCAATTCGCGCATGGGCGTAAACGGGCCGTAGGTGACAGGGGTACGTGCCCAGGTGCTGTGATCATAAATCAGTTCCGGATCATACTTGAAGGGAAAACCTGTCATAGACACGGTGTGATTTAATCTTGGATCAACAGTTGTATCCTCGCCTTCAAAATCATCAGCGCTGGAAAAGCTGTAACTGTTGTAATCATCAAACAGCGGAAGGCCTTCTTCGTCATCGGTCTGGAATGCATTGGCCATAGATTGAGACGGGATGTTGAACCAGCAGCATCCAAAATCTTCATAGACGGGATAGTTTAACCCTACATCCGTGCCAACGCGCCCCTGTTCGGTACCATCATCGAAGGATCTCTGTACCGCAAAGATAGACTCTGTTCCATTGTCGTATCTTTCAAGAAAGTTTTGACCGATATCATCAAACAAACCATGGCCGCTTCCACCAATGACATCACTGGTTAGATCGACTACCTCTTCGAGCAGATCGTTTTGAATATTTACAACCTGGTGATTGTCATTTTGTTCATAAGCCTGATACAAACGGGTTTTTGCAAGATACGCCATAGCCGCCCACTCTGTAGGCCGGCCGGCATCAGACTGGGTTGGAGGCAAGTGATCCACTCCAAACTGAAAGTCTTCTGCGATTCGATCCCATAGCTCCTGGTCACTCAATGCACGGTTAGATTCATTTTCGATATCCTCTCTACTCATGGTTTCATCAATAAAGGGGATGTGCTTGAAATGAGTCTTAAGAAGAAAATGGAAATGTCCCCGGAGAAACTTCATCTCAGCGATCATTTCATCTCTGTTTGGTTCATCAGCTTCATCGATGGCTTTAATCGCCCGAAGAGCCGAGTTAGCCCTCGAAACAGCCTGATACATGTGATACCACATGCCATCAACTAAACCGATATCCGGAGTATCCGTAGCGGCAAAGGTTTCAATGAAATGGTAGCCTTCAAGGTCACCGGTACCTCCGCCGCCTTTGTAAGAATCGTCTGCCCGCATGCTCCCATAAGCCCAGTTGAAACCGTATGGGGCTGTGAAATGATCATTACCAAGCGCAGCATATGCGGCGATAATAAGCCCGTCAACTCGTTCGGGGTCCTCCATATCTTCTTCACTCATAGCCCCTCTGGGTGTATGATCCAGAAAGCCATCGCAAGATGTTAATATCAAAGCTGCGACAAGAGTGATCAGTAAATGTGTAAATCTATTTTTAAACATGATCATAAAGAATTTTGAATGTGATTAGAACTTCACATTAATGCCTGTCATCAGATTTCGGGCATAAGGGAAAGCATTGCCTGGGTTTTCAGGATCCGGCCCTGTAAAATCGGGGCTGGAGATTGTAATTAGGTTTTCACCCTGAATAAATAAGGTTAGCTCGGTAGCACCTATCCGTTCGATAAGGCTTTCAGAAAAGGAATAGCCCAACCGTACCTCGCGAAGTTTCAGAAATGAGCCGTCTTCAATGAAGTAAGAGGACATTCGCTCTTCGTTGTTGGTATCACTAAGCGTGAGTGCTGGAATGTCGCTATCCGGATTGTCCGGGCTCCAGGCATTAAGGGTTCGCTGCCCCCAGTTGGTTTCATTCCAAATAGAGGTAAAATCGGTAAACATCTTCATCGAGTTGTAAACATCAGCTCCCTGAAGACCGTGGAAGAAAAATGACAAATCGAAATTTTGGTACGATAAGTCGGCTCCGAATCCATATTCAAAGTCGGGAATTGACGTACCTAACCAGGTGCGATCCTGATCTGAAATTTCACCATCGTTATTCAAATCCTTATAGCGAATTCGCCCAACTCCTGCCCCCGGCTGATTGGCATGCTCATCTACCTCGTCCTGATTCTGAAAAATTCCGTCGGCGACATATCCAAAGTGGGATGATGGAGACCGCCCCAGAATATCCTCACCAGCTCCGCCCGGATAGGCGAATCGCACTGCTTCAGGAAGCTCGGTTACTTTATCCCGGAAGGCGGAAACCGTTCCGCGGATGTTATAGCGAAAGTCACCAATTTCATCATCAAAGCTGATGCTTGAGTCAAATCCCCGAACTTCAACAGTTGCACCATTATACCATACGGTACCACCATCGCCGATTGTTCCGAGGTAAGGAGGATCGATCAGAATATCCTGTGTTTCACGGTAGTAGGCATCGAACTCTATTCGAAGCTGATCGTTGAACATGCCGATATTGGTACCGACGTTAATTTCCGCCGTTTCCTCCCATCGCAGAATCGGGTTTCCGGTTTGCGTCCTCATGATACCTGATGGCAGGGTTCCGGACCCACGGCCGGCAATGTCATAAGAGGTAGCATCACCGGGTGCAAAACCGATAATACCGGGATCATAAAGCGGCTCGAACAGTGTAAAACGCGCTTCATTACCAATTTCCTGATTTCCCACAACACCGTAACCGGCACGGAAGCGGAGATTGGTTAAGATATCCTGATCAGGAAAAAAGCTTTCCTCACTGACCCGCCAGCCTGCAGAAAAAGAAGGAAAGAATCCGTACCGGTCATCTACACCGAAACGAGAGGAACCATCAACCCGGAAAGTTCCTGAGGCTGTATACCGGTCTTGATAATTATAATTCAGTCGCGTAAAAAATGACTGCAGCGAATACCCGGTTCCTGAACCGCTGACGAACTGCTCTCCAACACCGGCATTTTCAACCATAAATTCCGGAGACTCTACAGCGAAATCTTCCCGCAGTGTTGAGTAAAAGCTGAACGTGTTTTGAATGGCTTCAACACCACCGATTGCATTGAAATCGTGTGCACCAAATTGCTGGCTATATTCCAAAGTTGAGTTGATTGTCCACTCAAAAAGGTCGCTGTTATAATTGGAAAGGGTATTCGTTCCACTGCTCAGAAAACCCGTGCGATAGGTCCGATGAATAGAACGATTCATATCGCGCTCCCAATCAAAACCAACGCGTGTGTTAAAATCCAGGTTATCGGTTACATTAAACCGGGCGAACACATTTCCATAGGTTTGATAGGAATTTTGATCATCCCACCTGTTGTGCTCCAAAAGTCGCACTGGGTTTTGGCGGTCACCCATTCCGGCACCGACAGGACCAGCAAATTCTCCATCTTCAGTATAAACCGGCAGTGTCGGCTGCTGGGTCAGCGTCAATTCGAGCGGCCCTCCTGGAAGCGGAGTGCCCGTTTGATATGAAAGAGAAAGGTTTTCTCCAACGGTTAATCTGCCGTCAAAAAAGTTGAATTCTGTGTTTACCCGTCCGGTAACTCTTTCAAAATTTTGATGATTCAAAATGGCATCATTGGTATGATAGCGAAGCGAGAATCTACCCCGACTACGGTCAGTTCCGGCGGATACAGCTAATTCATGCTGTTGAATCTGCCCGGTACGGGTTACCTCATCAAACCAATTTGTATTGGCAGTTCGAACATTCTGATCGCTATCAAGAAATTCCGGAATGATTACCTCATTCAGAGTGAAGTGAAGATCGCCGTCAATTCGCTCCCAGTCATAATCGTATTCATAAATCGGGAGATTTTCCGGACGCTGCCCATCATTGGTTCCGGCTTTGAACAGCACTTCGCCGCGCTCCATTGAATTCAGGGGCTGAGGTCTTGAGGAATATCCGGATGTAGTAAGCCTGCCGCTATATTCCACTTCAAAACGATCCTGAACGCCACGCTTGGTTTCAATTACGATCACACCGTTGGAGGCTCTTGATCCATAAATGGAAGCAGCAGCTGCATCACGCAAAACCTGAATAGACTCGATATCACTCGGGTTTATTCTCTGCGCTGCAGAGGTTTTGGAAGGAACGCCATCGATAACATAAAGAGGTGCGTTATCACCAAGGGTACTAAATCCGCGGATGATTACTTCGGCATCGTCGAATGGAGAGCCGTCAAAGCTGACGGATACACCCGGCATTCTACCCTGTAGCTCCTGTAATACATTTGCGGATGAACGGTTAGTGATATCCTGAGTTCGGGCTACACTAACTGACCCGGTAATATCCTCCCGGCGCTGCACTTGATATCCGGTGACGACTACGCCTTCACCTTCAATTACGGCAGGTGCCATCTGAACTTCAATTTCGGACTGTCCTGCTATCGGTACCTCTGTTCGTTGATAACCGATATATGTAAAAACTAAGGTATCAGTTTCTGAAGGGGTCACCAGACGAAATTCGCCGTCTACATTAGTAGATGTGCCAATATCAGTGCCCTTTACACTGACATTTACGCCAATCAACGTACTCCCATCCTCTTCATCGATAACGCGGCCACTGACTTCATGGCCGTCCGGTTGCTCTGCTGCCCTGGAAAGCGCTTCCGAAACAGAGCCAAATAAAAAGAGAGGGATCATCAAATATAGTAACTGTATTCTTTTCGGTCCTCGGTACATAGTGAAGGGTCATTATAGATTAATTGTATTAAATATGGAGTGGAATGAATAATATGGAGTGGAATGAATAATATGGAGTGGA
>SLJN01000306.1 GCA_007135115.1 Balneolales bacterium | reverse complement strand
GTAGAAATTATTGGCAGGGGCAGTTGCTCGTTTTGAAAGATTTCTCCGTTACGGCTCGGCACACACCGAGTTTAAGCATATTTTAAGCCTCGCCTCCAGTCGGAATGACAGTGCGTGTGGGGAAAACAGCGCGACTTCGTCGCGCGGAAAGGAATCTGGACAAATAAAGAGTAAAGTAAGTTGTGCAACACGCACTTTTAACCGACGGTGTTGCTGTGACCCACCCCATCTTACAGCGGCTTTAGCCGCCACTCTGCGGGGCTAAAGCCCCTTGTGGTTAATAATGGGGGCATACACCAACCGTCGGTTGAAGTGTGTTTGCACAACTCTTACAAATAAAGCTTTTCCAAGAAAATGAAACACTAATTATGCTTTATTCCCAAACAGCCTATGTCATCCCGACCGGAGGTGAGGCTATTTTGTGATTAATTTTTTGATGTTTATCGAACCGTAGCGGAGGGATCTGCCGCCAATTGAGCAACTACACAGCCATCTGCTACTGGTTTTTTGATTGCATTTTGCAGAAGCTTTTGGTGGAGTGTTGCTTGTTTAAACAGATCTCTCCGTTACGGCTCGATACACACCGAGGCAATGGGCTTTTTCTAAGCCTCGCCTCCAGTCGAGATGACATGGGCTGATGGAGGGATCAGCGCGACTTCGTCGCGCGGTGAGGTGTCTACCGCCCACTATCACCACGCGTCCTCGCGGAGGCTTTGTTCATCGGCACTTTCCCGTGCATCCCTCGGCTATCAATTATAGCAGGTTCAATTTCATTGCCTCGGGATGTGGTTGGGGGCGTTCTGGGTTTACCCGGGATTGCGCTACCGCTCCATCCCGGGCTATTCATGTTTCGTCCTTTCAGGATGTTTTTTTATCCATGATCAGAATCCGATTTAACCCGTGTAGATCCCCCGACCTCCCACGTCGGTACGGGGCAAGGCGCGGTTAAAAACCTCTGTCAATGGAAGCTCTTAATCCCGCCCATTCGTGCGGCACTATTGGGAAAATGACTGATTTATTACCTCGGCAATGTTGTTGAAATATCACCACATAAAATCCGCGTTTTTATCCGCGTAAATCCGCGGCTAATAAAATCTGCCAATGGAAGCTCAAAACAGACCTACCCGCTACAGTTAATTCTATTTACTTACTGGAAACACTTTAATCCCGTCAAATGTTGGTCAGAGTATAGCCGATGTTGTCCGTCCATTGCGACGAGGCAATCAAAAGATGCTTTGCAAAATTCTGATCAACCATGCGCAGGTTTATCTTCCAATCACCTTCCGCCAAGCTTATTACGGTATGTGGTGCCGGGGTGGCAGTTGCCGTATCGGTCATTCTGATCAATTCCTCAGCTCAATATGCCGATCCGCCTCAGGTAGAATGGCAAGAGCGGCAGATGGTCGATAGCAGCGAGGCGTATCAGGGGCAGTGGCGGATGAATGAATCGGATTTTCGTTATGTGGATGATCCGTCGGTAAGTATCACTCAAAACGGGCAATCCGGGTTGGTTTGGGCAGATCAACAGGAGCAGGAGATTTATTTTCGCCGGTTTGATGAAAACGGAAATCCGGCTTCCGGGGAGCCGGTTAATGTGTCTCAGAGTCCGGATATATTTTCGTGGTTGCCACGTATCGTTCATCACCCCGAAAACCCGGATAAAATCTACGTGGCATGGCAGGATATCGTCTTTTCGGGAGGATCACACGGCGGGGAAATCTTTTTTGCCAAATCCGAGGATGGAGGCGCATCATTCAGCACACCGGTAAATCTGTCAAATACGCAGGATGGAGCCGGCAAAGGCCGCCATTCACAACAAGTTTGGGATAACGGGAGCCTGGATCTTGCCGTAGACGGCGATGGCGGGGTGTATATCGTGTGGACCGAGTTTGAAGGCCGCCTGCGTTTTGCTCGATCCGATGATGGCGGCGGCGAATTCCGCGATCCCCAAACACTGGCTGATGACACCAATGCCGGACCTGCACGAGCACCCTCGGTGGATGTGTCAGGTGATGAGGTTCATATCGTCTGGAGCACGGGCGAAAATCCAGCTGCTGATATCTATCACACCTATTCGGATGACCGGGGTGGAAAATTCCGTAATCCCGGAACCGTCCATCAATCGGGCGGCCATTCCGATGCGCCTCAGGCAGTAATGGACAGCAACGGTAACCTGCATGTGGTTTACGGGGAAAGTTCAGACGGACCGATGCAGCAATATCATATTCGGTACACGCAGTTAGAGTCAGGTGAAGAAGATTTTTCGGATCCACGGGAAATTGGTCGTCCGCAGGATAACGGTTTTGCGGGTTTTCATTATCCGACGATACGTATCGGCGGGGCTGATAATCTGTTCATCATGTGGGAAGTCTTCCCTGAAAATCTGAGGGAGTCGAGGGGATTGGCCGTGAGCACGTCGGGAGACGGCGGACGCAGGTTTTCGGATGTTGAAGTCATTCCCGGCACCAACGAGCCCGAATTGGGTATCAACGGCAGCCGTCAGGGTTCGTTAATGACACGGCTGGATGTCAATCAAAACGGGGACCTTGCGGTAGTGAACAGCACGTTTCAGGCGGGGGAGTCCAGTTATATCTGGAAATGGAAGGGGAGCAGCCGGTGACAGCGGAAACTGCCACCGGTAGCTACCTCATGCTCACCAATGAGGCTTATGAAAAATCCACGATTGTAATGCTGATCAAAAATCAGGCGCCTTCAATCGGCAGGGGCAGAACGCTCAGGCTCCACATAGCGATTATTGCAGCTACGGTTACGGCTACAACAACTGCCGGCCACACTTTCGATGGTGCAACGGCTGGTACGGTATAAGCTCCCCCATTGTACTTTATGATAAGCTCAATTCCGAATAGCATGAAAGTGGCAAATGCCGATACCATGCAAAACGGGCAAATTGCTCCGATCACTCCCAATTGCAGGTAGACAAATCCGGCTGATGCCACAACGCCGACACCGGTAATCGGAAGCAGATATCGTTCCAGGGTTTCATTTTTGGTGGATAGCCAGAGTCCGCCGAGCGTAATCATGACAATGTAGTAGATGGCTCCCATCGTGGCGAGTGGGATAGCACCAAGGTAGCCGTATTCACTCGTGATCACAGCCAGACTGCCGGCGTTTTGGGCACTTTCCGGAATTAAGGGTAGCGCCCAGAAGTGGACGGCGGTGAGAATGGCGCTTGCGAGCCACCCTAAGACGGCAATTCCAATAAATGTGCTGATTAACTTATTCATAATGATGTCGATTTTTGGTTAATACTTTATTTAAATATATAAATATTTATATATAATACGCAATACCCGGATGGTTATTTTTTATTAAGCAATGTCATCGGTCTCTCCGGGATTACTTCAGGAAAAATATAAGGTGAGCATAACCATCACCTTATTGTAATAGAACGATGTATAGGTATGTCGTCTTAACCGGTACACCTACTGACTAACTTTCTCACACAAAAACCATGAGCAGTGTGATGTTGTAGCTGCTTATCATACATCAGTGGATGAAATGGCTAAAGATAAATTTATTCCTGTTACCCAATGCTGTCCGGTGTGAAAAGCCGGGCGGCATGGGTACTCTTACCTTAATCTTGTACGGAAGCAGCAATATTTTAAAGAGGCACTTTGAGTATCCTTACGTAATCTGCTTCGTATTCTGTCCCATAGCTCAAAATGAAAATACTGAAACGAAAATTCGTTCAGATTGATTGATATAAATGGATTCTAATCCCTTTCCTATTAGGGGTTAATAAATTCTCTGAAATTCGTGAAAGGGTGAGTTGGAGTAATCCGATTATTTTAAAAGCTAACCAAAATTAATTCATCTGATTTATGAGTATGGACAGAGAACATATGCTGGCCACGGCTAAGGAGCTTCCCGGATATTGGGATGTAGTTGTAATCGGGGGCGGAGCTACCGGACTTGGCGCTGCCGTTGAAGCGGCTACCAGAGGGTATCGCACTCTACTGCTTGAGCAAAGTGATTTTGCCAAAGGAACATCATCCAGAAGTACCAAGTTGGTGCACGGGGGCGTGCGATATTTACAACAGGGCAATATCACACTGGTCTTGGAAGCTCTGCGCGAAAGAGGTTTGTTGATTCAAAACGCGCCACATCTGGTGCATCACCAGTCTTTCATTGTACCGAATTACGAGTGGTGGGGCGGTCATTTTTACGGTATCGGGATGAAGGTGTATGATAAACTTGCCGGCAAATTGGGTCTCGGTCCATCTAAGCGACTGTCAAAAGACGAAACGCTGAAACGCATTCCGAATCTTGAGCCGGGTGGGCTGAAAGGCGGCGTAAATTATTATGACGGACAGTTTGACGATTCCCGTCTGGCTATCAATCTGGCACAGACTCTGGTTGATCAGGGAGGGGTTGCTATCAATTATGCGAAAGTTACCGGCCTGCTGAAAAGCAACAATATGATCAATGGCGTGAAGGTCCGGGATGAAGAAACGGGGAATGAGTTTGAAATCAACGCTCACTCGGTCATCAATGCGACCGGCATTTTTGCCGATGAAGTGCTGAAAATGGATGAGCAGAATCATCAGGAAATTATCGCGCTGAGTCAGGGAGTGCATCTGGTGGTTGATCGTGAGTTTTTGGCCGGAGATTCCGCCATCATGGTTCCGAAAACTGATGATGGCCGCGTATTGTTCGCCGTACCCTGGCACAACCGTGTAGTCGTTGGTACTACGGATACCGAAGTCAAAAAAGCGGAACTGGAGCCCCGGGCACAGGAGGAGGAAATCGAATTTATCCTGAAACACGCCGCTCATTTTATGACCAAAAAGCCGACCCGGGCCGATGTGAAAAGCGTTTTTGCAGGATTACGTCCGCTGGTTCGCCCGCTGGAAAGCAAGGGTACCGCCGCTATTTCCAGGGATCATACTATTATGATTTCCGAGGCCGGGTTGATCACCATTGCCGGGGGTAAGTGGACCACCTACCGGAAGATGGGTGAAGACACCATCGATAAAGCCGCTCTTGTCGCCGGGTTGGATATCAGAGAGAGCAAAACGCACAATCTGCGCATTCACGGCTGGCTTAAGCATGTGGATCGCTCAGATATGCTTCATGTTTATGGCTCTGATATGGTAGGAATCAAAAAGTTGATCCAATCCCATCCCGAATTGGATGAGCTGATACACCCCGATCTTCCCTACAAAAAAGCGGAAGTGGTTTGGACTACCCGCAACGAAATGGCGAGAACCGTTGATGACATCCTTGCCCGCCGAACCCGTTCCTTACTGCTCGATGCCAAAGCAAGCAAAGAAGCCGCACCGGAAGTCGCCAAGCTAATGGCTCGCGAACTCGGCGCCGATGATTCCTGGGTTCAAAATCAGATTCACGAATTTAATGAGTTGGCTAAAGGGTATATCCTGGAATGAAAGGGCTGGTAGATTAAAAGAATCATGATACGATTCGTTTAAATGGGCGATTATGAAGATCCATTGCCGTAGGCTTCAGTGCGTGTTGCAAAATTCATTTCACTCTGCATTCAAAGCCTGATTCGTCACCGCGCGACGAAGTCGCGCTGTTTTCCCCAACAGCCCATGTCATCTCGACCGGAGGCGCGGGCAAACGTCCTGGCCATCATTGACCATGCATCACGCGGCGGAGTGGAGAGATCTGCTTTTGTCAGGCTGGTAATCCGCTACTGCCTTCTTTGCCCTTTCCCAGGCCGCAGAATAAATGGACATGCTGGAGACCATTAAAGACAGATCTCTCCGCTTCGGCTCGATGCACATCCGTACCTATGGCTACTTCGAGCCTCGCCTACGGTCGAGATGACAGGCAGTGTGGGAAAAAAAGCGCGGCTTCGCCGCGCAAAAAACGCCTAAATAGTGTTTCATTTACTTGGAAAAGCTTTTTTGTAAAAGTTGTGCAACACATTGAAGCCAACGGAAATAGATGTCTTTGGTTGTTACTCCATTAACAAATCATACAATGGATCATATCTAAAAATTTGCCGGCCAGTAGTAAAATAAGTATACGACTGAAATCAATACCGCACCCGCCAACCATTCTTTCACTCATACTCATACTCATTCTCCTAATCATCCCATTACTCATTCAAAACCAAATCCCCAAGATTGCCGTGCTCAATTGCTTCGCTGATATCAATATCGGATAACTCCGGGTTGGCGTCGGTTCCTTTGATGATGCGGTAAATGACCGGCAGACTCGGAACATTGAGCTCCCGGACGGTGTGGCGACCCGCGGCCTCAAGTTCCTTGCGGGTTAAGCCGCCACGGTGGATCAGGTCGAATGTGCCGGAGCCGGTGAGCCAGTTGCCATGGCGAATAAAAGAGGTGGAAGGTCCGGTGAGGTAGTTGGATACGGAAACGCCGGAGGTTAATTCCGCTTCATCATCAAAGCCGAAAGTGCGCAGAAGTTCCACCCAGCCCTGTTTCATGCCTACGAGGTAGTCGGTTTGCATGAATCCGCCGTAACAGCGAATACCGAAGTGGAAGGTAAGTGAGGCAAACGTGAGCAGCAGATTGGGGATTAACTCTCCATTTCGCAAAGCAGCAAGAAGCGACCGGCGGTCGGCGGAGAATTTCACCGGCTCATTGGTAGAAGGGTCGATGCCTGCAAGTATTCCGGGTTCATCTTCCCACAATGATATAGGCTGGCCGCGCGTCCCGGATCCCCAGAATAAGAACGAACCGGACTTGCGCTCCAGATCCCAGCAGCCCGGCACTTTATCAAACAACGGAACTGCCTTTGCTCTCCACTTTGGATCCAGCATCAACCGGGTGATGGGCAGATCTCTATCATCCTCGAGAATACGGATTAACCACTCGCTAACCACGGATTCCAGTTGGAGTGGACGAAGCTCTGGTGCCGGTTTTTGATCAAACAGTTGTTGCCAAATCCGGTTATTGACCAAACTGGCCTGTGCGGTATAATCAGGCTGATCCAGTATTTCCGAAGTCCCGATCGTTTCCCGGAGGGTATTCAGGATTGTTTCTGATTTTTCCACGGTGACCTGTCCCTGTGCCTCGAGTTTTTTAACCCTGTCGGCGGCTTTTTCAACTGCGGAGTGATCATACGCCGGGGCGGAATAAACCCAGGTTCTCTCCATTTTATACGGATACATGGGGATGGTGGTCGGGCGGCCTTTTTTGTCGGGCTCGGTGAGGGTGATACCACGGGGAAAGGTGAAATTCATCAGGGGGATGTTACCGGTGGCCAACAAAATCCGGGTATCCGGGCGATCGTCGAGCAGGGCGTCGAGGCAAAACATCAGATTGCTGTGCACAAACAGCGGGAAGCAGAGTACGCCGTGATGATCACCCGTTGATACCACCGGCGCTTCCGGAAATTGCTTTTCAGCCCGGTCTCCCGCTTCATCCCCCCAATGCCGGCGAACCTGATCACCCAGTACTGATGCAATATCAGGCAGCCGCTCCCGGTGAACCGGATCAGGCTGATACGACCAGATCCCCCGGATATAATCCACCAGGGATCGTTCACCATGATTTTCCATAATCTCAGCTAACCTCGGCCGAAGCGGGGAAAGCTCATTCCAGATTCGATCAAATTTATTCATAAAAGGTATGTCAAATTTCAAAAAGCAAAGCAACAACTAAACATCAAACAGTCAAACAATCAAACCCACAAACTCCCAAACAAACCCCTCAACTCAGTTATAATTTAATTGGTGAATTTCGTATTATCAGCATGAAATTGACGCAATTAAGCACGTAAGCAGCGATAGTCATGGAAGAATATTTTGGTTTAGTAATAATTGGTGCCGTACTGGTCTTTCTGTTCACGTTTTTCTATTTCGTGCCGATTGGCCTGTGGATTACGGCGTTCTTTTCCGGTGTTCGGATAAAAATATTTAGTGATTTGGTAGGGATGCGCCTTCGGAAAGTTCCGCCGGCGCCGATCGTGAAAGCCGCCATTACCGCTACCAAGGCGGGTGTTAATATCAGCATGTCCAATCTGGAGGCGCACTACCTGGCTGGTGGTAATGTGCAGCGTGTGGTGAATGCGCTGATATCCGCCGATAAAGCGAACATTGGGTTGTCGTTTGAACGGGCCGCCGCCATTGATTTGGCAGGACGAAATGTATTTGAAGCGGTACAGATTTCTGTAAATCCGAAGGTGATCAACACACCGGTGATCACTGCCCTGGCTAAAGACGGCATTCAGGTGAAAGCGACCGCCCGGGTAACCGTGCGGGCTAACCTGGACCGTCTGGTCGGTGGTGCTACCGAGGAAACCGTACTCGCCCGTGTGGGTGAAGGTGTGGTAACCAGCGTTGGTTCTTCGGTTGATCATAAAGCCGTACTCGAAAATCCCGATCAGATTTCCAAAGTAGTACTGGATAAAGGTCTGGACAGCGGTACCGCCTTCGACATCCTCTCCATTGATATCGCCGACGTGGATGTAGGTGACAACGTTGGTGCGAAGCTTCAAACCGATCAGGCTAACGCCGACTTGCAGGTGGCTCGCGCCAAAGCTGAGGAGCGACGTGCCATGGCCGTTGCTCAGGAGCAGGAGAACAGCGCCAAGATTGAAGAAATGCGTGCACGTGTTGTGCAGGCCGAAGCTGAAGTACCTAAAGCGATTGCCGAAGCCTTCCGCGCAGGCCGTCTCGGTGTGATGGACTACTACAACATGAAGAATGTTATGGCCGACACCGACATGCGTGAATCTATCGCACAAGGTGGCGAAGAAGAGGGTGGTTCCGAAGAGAGCAGTTCAGGGTCCATATCTTCATCTTCCAGCAAAAAGAAAAAATAATTCACACTGATTTTGATGTGATCACTAAAGCCCTGCCGGATTGCCGGTGGGGTTTTTTTTGGTAATGGGCTCATAATGAATTCATCCGGATATTCTGGAGGATGTTTATGATGAAATAGGAAGTACGGTGCGAGCCTTATTTCAATACTCTTTAGTTCTGTAGATTTATCCTTTTATTCCAAATGTGCTATTGATCTTATTCATTAATTGAGAATGAATTGTCCGATAAGAAGGTAAGTCAACACCATATACCTAAAAAGAACTTTTAGATTGCTAATGTGTTAGTTAGTGGACATATTCAGAGTTATTGCGATCTACTAAACATATACATCAGTCTATTATTCATTCGTCAATAAGCCATTATTTTGAGGAGAATCAGCTTGTTTTAAATCTAAGCCTCGTATGAAGAACTTTTTAATCCTTTTTCTTATAACAGTATTACTCGCAAGCTGTAACATGTATAGTGACGATGAAACTAAGGTAGTTGATGCCGGTTTGCTTGGAGAATGGGTGAAGGTTGAAAAACGTGAACTTAGCACTCCATCACCGGAACTTGTTTACAGTGGATGGAGTATTTCCCCTGATGGAACTATGGAACCGCTAAGAATAGATGTAGAAACCGGCGAAGTTTCTCATTTTGACAATGTTTATTCAACACGAATTGAGTTTGCAAGAGATGGCAAAATGCTCGTTGAACGGCAAACTCCATTCACTCTTTCAAGAGACACCGTACCATACACAATTGACGATGATAAAATAACTTTGAAGGGTAGTTCATTGGAAGGAACCTACGACAGAACGTTCATCGGCAGTATCGTCACCTCACCGCCAAGGGCTGAATTTTTTGTAGATATTGATGGTGAAGAAACCGAAATCAGGCAAAAGGGCATTATTGTTCCTACGGCATATATAAGTAAAGTATCAGAATCTGAAAAAATCATCAGATCTCATTTAGAAGGCAAAAACCATAGGGTCACTGTTGTTATTGATGATTTTAAGGGATCTGGCATATACAGCATAGATGAAGACCAGGGGAGTTATTCTGATATAGGTGGCAATATTGTATCCACGCGTGCCACCGACACGGATTCTTCCGGAACAATTACGATACGATGTGATGATCATAAGCACCGGTGTTCAGGAGAGTTTGAGTTTATCACTAATCTGAAAGGTTCATCCGGTAACCCGGGTTCTCATAATGAGTTTAAAAACGGAACATTTGACCTTCCGGTTTATAAGTAAGCTGGTTGCAATTGAATTTGGTGGTCTGGATAAACTGCTACCTTTTTATTGGGGATTAAAACCCACCTGAAAATCACCAAAAGACGATATTGTGAGAATTAAAAAAATCGGCACAGCCATCCGGTAAAAACTTCTGGCCGTGCCGAATTGGTCATGATTAGGGTAGCTGTTAAGATTTCGCTGCTTGAATAATCAGGCACGGGGTATCTATCGTAATGGAGCCATCGGTATGCTGAAACGGTTTGAAAGCATTATTGGATTCCTCATACAAATGGTTCAGTTGTTCGTCACTTAGCAGGCCGCCAAGGGTCCATGCGCAGGAACCCTCGACTTTCATGAAATCTGACGGAGTGTTGAATCTGCCGGCTCCTATTGCGGAAATGATTTCAGCATTTCGCAATCCGGCTTCATCACACACTTTTCTCAGATAGTCCGGGTCGCCATCCTTGAAAGGCTCCCGCATACTTTGGGCTATCTCCTCACCGAACAGACGGTGTAGCAGTTCCGTAGCTACAGAAAATCCGGGAGAACGATCAATGGCATCCGGCACGAGAACCGCAAATTTACCACCGGGTTTGAGCATTCGATGCATTTCCTGTAGCGCTTTGGGTTTATCCTCAAAATACATGAGGGCAAACTGACTGACTACCGAATCGAATGTTTCATCTTCAAACGGTAATTGTTCTGCCGGTCCGTGGTACCAATCTACCGGAACATCTTTTGCCCGTGCCTGTTCGAGCATTTCTTCATTGGGGTCCAGTCCGGCAACTTCGCCTTCAGGTCCTACGCGACTGGCCGCTGCCGCGGCTAATGCCCCCGTGCCGCAGCCAATATCTATGACCGTTTGCCCCTTATTTACTCCGGCTACATCTAACGTAAGATCAGTAAATCGGCCAAAGAACGTCGGCACGAACATTTGGTCGTAAATATTCGCCGGTGAACCTGTAGTATTATGAGTTTGAACTTCAGAGTTTGAAGTATTTTGATGTGTGGTGGTCATAGCTTCCTCCCTGGTGTTGATTGATATTAGGAATTCAATCATGCAATATGGCCTGCACAGTTGTGCTTTGCATCGGGGAGTTCCCCTATTTTCGGGAAGGTTTTTTAGTTTAGAATAGTCTTAATCCAGTTCTGATCTCATTCGGGGCGGCCCAATCTGCGCACCGCTTCCGCAGCTAATTCAGTGCGGTTTTTGAGGTTCAGTTTGGCAATGATGCGGCTTACATGATGCTCAACTGTTTTGCGGCTGATGAATAGCCGGCGGGCGATTTCGGGATTGGATAAGCCTTCACCTACAAGAGCGGCAACCTCCTGTTCGCGTTTGGTGAGGAGTTCGCGTCCCCGGGTATGAGTCCGTGAGGCCGCTACGCCGAGTTTTCTCAATAATCCTGCTGAGGCATCGGCAAAGCCGGCCGCGCCGAGGTGATTAAACGTCGTAAGAGCCGAACGGGCTTCCGATATTGCGGTATCCGGTTCGGTATGCTGAAGAGCCTCGGCAATCAATAAATGTGTGCGGGCCGTCTCAAACGGGAGGTTCAACTTTGCGAATTCCGGAAGAGCCTGGTCGAAAAATCGCCGGGCGTCCGCAGGGTCATCGGCAGACGACCAAGCCTGACCTTTCAGCCGTTCTCCTCGTGCCACCATAAGGCGGCAATTTCGGCTGCGGCCCAGGTCCGCCAGTTTTAGGCCGCGTTCAAAAGCAGACTCATGATCTCCTTGCGCGATTTCAGCTTCTCCATAAAGCTCCAGCAGCCGGGCGCTTTCAAGGTGCGTCTCCCCGATGAGTTCGAGGCGGCGCTGCAGTGCTGAAATGGCCTTCCCGTATTTTTGCTGATTAAGGTGAAATTCAGCCAGCACCGGAAGCACTTCCGGGTGATCGTGCAATCCGTGGATGAGGCGCTCGGCTTCCTCCGGTTTACCCTGCTTTAAACGAAGCTCCGCCAACCCTGTAGCTGACAGGACATGATAACCCGGTATGGAATTCCTGGTCAGGCTGATTGCCTGTTTAAATACTTTCTCGGCTTCAGCCCATTTTCCGGTTGCCAGAAGAGTGTTTCCGTGAACCACCCGGCATTCGACATGAAGGAACGGACACCCGTAGCGGTGTTCAAACTGCTCCGTTGCCCGGATGCAGTTCAATGTCCGTTCAAAAGCAGCGCATTTCGAACTTGCAACCATCATATCGCAACAGGTGAATACCACGGTATAGGGGTCGGCGGGTTCACCCCCGAGAGAGCCGGCCATTGCTTCCTCCAGCATCTTCATCCCTTCATCAACCAGCCCTTTATTCACAAGGGCGACACCTATACTGCTCAATGCCCTGAGCTCGAGATCCGCGTTTCCGGTTTTGTGGGCTGATTGCAGAGCCTCGCGGGCCAGTTTTTCAGCCGTATCAGGATCATCCCCCGCAAAACACGATTCCAGCACCTGCAGGTCGCCTTCGAGTTGATGTAGCTTGTGATCCCTGATCAATCGCCGGCCACGCGCAAGCCAACCGGAACCGACCGATTCGTTACCAAGGTAGGAGATCACTTCCAGAGCTATTACCATGGCCGCCTCAGCAGCCCGGGCCGGGTCATTGTTTTCACGGAAATTCTTGTATGCCCGTTCATAATTGTCGATGGATCCATGAAAGTCTCCCAACCACCAAAGAGCCTGGGCAAGACCGAAATAGGCTTCGGCATAATCTTCAGCGTGCAAAGCTTTTTCAAAATATTCTTTGGCATCAGACCATTTTCCGTTTTCCAGTGCATTATTGCCTAAGGAAAGTAGATGTGCGTTCTCATTCGAGGTTGAATACTGCTTGTATTGGTCAGATTGAGCCATATTAGCCGCAGAGGCTGATTGAACAGGATAGTTGGCTATTTAATGTAACGAATTGTTATTTAATTTCGGCATCCAACTCAGGAGACCGGTTGTGCATGCAAACCATTCTAATAATAAAACATAAAGTGAGATTTTCGGATGGCCGAAAGGGAAAAATCGAGTACATAGAGAGTTTTTTGAAAAAGCGTAACCCGATAAAATGTACTGAGAGCAGACTAAGAATAATGAAGGAGAAGATATTTGTTCCGATAATCCGGATCGTATGCAGTGGAATGGGGTTGAGATCACTTCAAAAGCGCGGAGAATAGAGTGTAAATGCCCAAAAATATATCGCTGTTTGAGCAATTGAAAATGATTTAACATCATGTTGCTCACTGACAAATCAGGGTGCCAATATCTGATATTATACGTACCTTTGGAGTAAGGCAAAGCCTTCAATAAGAGAGGATTGCGATAATCCAAGTCTTGGTGAAATTAAGCTATGCAAACGAGGTAGACAGCAATATTAACTTCTAAGCGTTAAGATTAAATCAGCTGCAGAAGTTTTTCAGGTAGTCTTACCTTTGATTTGATTGAGAACTCTGCGGCTACAAACCTGTGGATTGTGATGGCATATTTCATGCGGTGGTACTCTCTTCTTGCCGATTTGAAAAGAACTTAATAAGACTTACGTGGAGGGGTGCTTGCAATACCTTACCTTCATGGATAACCGGTTGAAATTTGATGAATATACTTGTTTATGCCACGACATTCGGTGCGGACCTGCTGAGTACCGTTAGATATCTGGAGACAAAAGATGGCGTTCAGGTGAAAGTGATACTGGATGACCCGGAAAGCTTCAAAACGGAACCCATATATCAGTTCAAGCCGATTCAAAGTGAGCTGATCAAAAAAAATCTGATCAGGTCTTGGTCAGCACCAAGAGGCTTTAAAGCTGATGTTACCATTATGGACAACTGGGTGCCACTGCGCAAAACCTCCCCAAAAGCGATGATGCTTTGGCATGGGTGCGGCTGGAAAGGTCCCCATGATGTCGAAGAGTTCAAATGGCTGCACCGGGAGCTTCGCAAAAACTGGGGGGATACCATGCAGCCCAATCCCGATTTCATCTGGCAGTGCTACGGTCCGCCTGATTTCAAACACCGAACGGAAGTGAGCGGGTTTCATCCCGAAAACTGTAAACTCCTTGGCTCAGCCAGCCACGACGAACTCCGCGAGCCCATTGATAAATCGGAAGTGCAACCCTTTTATCCTTTTGATGTCATCAACCGGAAGACTCTTTTAATCGCTCCGACCTGGCACTACGGCGAAGTATTCGCGCATTGGGGTAACGATGAGCAAATTTTCCAATCCCTGCTGGATTACGCGGATCAGCAAGGCATCAATGTTATTCTGCGGTTTCACGATTCCTACCGGTACGACAAAGCTTATGTGAAAAAGATCAAAACGCTTGTAGCCGGCTATAAGAATACGATACTCAAATTCAAAGACGATCACCCCGATAACTTACTGGATCTTCAGGTCTCGGATATTTTGTTGACCAATTTCAGCAGCATCGCCAGCCGGTACTATGCCACCGGTAAACCGGCTTTGCATATCTACCCGGTGAAGCATGAAGATGAAGAGTTTATGTGG
>SLJN01000341.1 GCA_007135115.1 Balneolales bacterium | reverse complement strand
GGTAGGGACGCAATGCATTGCGTCCCTACGATTAATTTGCACCCAAGTACCAAATTCTCAAAATCTACTGATTTACCTAAATTACCTTTGCGTCCCTCGCGCCTTTGCGGTTTCCACCATCCCATTTGGTTGATTTTCAATAAATGTATAGATTTAACGCTTCACTCGATCAGGCAATTTTCAAATTTCAAATAGTGCAGAGCCGGTGCCTTCATTAACCGATGATCCTTTTTTAATCCTGCTGAATCCCGGTGCTTATCAGGCAACCCGAAAAGATCGTGAGCAGCAGTTGCGAAAACTCCTCGATCAAAAGGGGTTACAGTATGAAATTCAGACTTTTGCTGATTTGAAGGATGCCACTTCAAAAGCTGCGACAGCTGCTCAAAAATTCAAACTTGTTGTTGCGGCAGGGGGGGACGGCACCGTGGGTGCAATAGCTCGCGGACTGGCCGGAACAGATGCAACTCTCGGCATCATCCCCTTCGGAAGCGGTAACGATCTTGCCATAGGCCTGAACATTCCGAAAGAGCCACTCAAAGCAATTGATTTGCTCAAAAACGGTACGGTAAAGCCGCTGGATGGATGCCGGTTTAACGATGACGGTTTTTTTGTGACATCACTTGGCACCTGTTTCGACGGCAGGGCGAGTTACAACGCCTCACAAACGGTACTTTTTCGAGGTCCGCTGAAATATATCGCCGGCGTTTTGCGATCTATATTCAACTACCGGGCTTCCGAAGTTACGGTTGAAGTAAATGATGAAACCATCAAAGACCGGATGCTTTTGGTGAGTTTTTGTAACAGCCCGTTTGAAGGCGGCGGTATTCATCTTGCCCCCGATGCCAGCACCTCCGATGGCAAAGTTGATCTCGTAATGATCCGGGATGTACACTTTTTATACCGGATTCCACTTTTACTGCGTGTACTCTTGGGAGACCCTCGCAAAGTCAGTAAAATTGTTTACCGGCAGGCTTCATCAGTAAAACTCACTACCAGCCGCCCCGAATACGCCCACGCTGACGGAGAGGTTTTTACCAACGAACTCCGGGAACTGAATGTACGCGTCGATGCCGCAGCACTAAAAGTTATCTGTGGTTTGGAATAATTAGTTCGTGCTGAAAGAAATGAGATAGAGTCTTAAAAAACCATCCTTTTTACTTTTAATCATACTCATACTCTCAACTCCACAAGACAAACCGGATCATCATCCCTCACAACAGCTACCTGCACAGTCTCCGAATTTGCTTGATCCAGAATCACCTCCACCCTTTCCTGAAGTTTCACCTCAGCTTTATAAAGAATGTCCATACGTTTAAAACCGGACGGTTTAAGATTATGCAGCTGCAGTGCATCTTCTATCCAGCGGATATAAACGGCATTGTTCACATGCCCGTTGATGTCGAGATCACTGGGAAGCACCTGCATAGATAAAGCCGGATCCGATTTTGCCGGCAGCTCAATACGATTTTTGGTAATTGAAACCGGTGGCTCGGGATACATATCGGCAAGATCGGCGACTTCCTGCGGCATCGGAACAGGACGGCGTTTCGCAACATCCAGCAGCACCCAATAGGTAAGGGCTTTGCCGATCCGATCACCATTTTCCTGATGCAAGCTGAAAGCCCGATAGGCATACATGCGATCGGCTCCGCATGGCCATGTTTTCAAAGTGAAGGAGTTACAATTACTGGTCACCGGTTCATCCAATTCAATCACCATACGGCTTAGGACCCAGGATTTACCTCCCTGAAGCAATTCATCCACCGACCAACCGAGGGCGTCTGCGTGAAGACCGGCGATATCCTGCAAAAAATTGCTGATTTGATAAAACGGTACATTCCCGTTTTGATTCCGCTCATACGGGCGGATGTCATAAGTAACACTATAAGGCTGCTTCATTTAAACAGGTTTTCGGATTTAGTGCCTGAAAGAAAACTCATGATACCATTTGGGGATAACAGGTAATTAAGGTAAATCAGTAGATTAAGAGAATTCGGTACTTGGCCACATGGCTTGCTTTGAACTCTATATTACCTGAATTCCTGAATTACCGAATATACTTAATTACCAAATATACTATTGCGAGCCGAAAAGTGGACTGTTATATCTTCCCAGATATTTTTTCAGCCGAACCTTACTCTGCGCTGATTTGCTGGTCATGTAACGGATCTTACCAAAAATAGGCCGCTCCGGTCCCCAGGCTCGGTCAAATCGACCGAATATCCAGAATATACCGCTGTAGCTGTTGGGATCACGTCCGTCGATGGCATACCAGTTATTAAGGTCTATGAGATATTCGAGTGCCGTTTGCGGATCGGGCGTCCATTCCAGAACTTTCTTGCCCCAGAGCATCCGCAGATAATTATGGATGCGCCCCTCCTGCCGAAGTTGATTTTGAGCTGCATTCCAGATTTCATCATGGGTTTGGGCCTGAGCCAGTTCTTCATAGGAATAGATGTAAGGGCGCTCATCCGAAAGATGATCGTTCAGTGTTTGTTTTGCCCAGTCCGGCAGCGACTCGTATTGATCGTAATCCTCGCGGTGGTGGCAAAAATGAAAGCCCGTCTCTCGCCAGGTGATCAACTCATCCAGAAAACCTTCGGTGGATTCATCCGCGTTGAAAAATCCCCGCCTTTTTCCCTGATGATCTTCGAGCTGATCAGGCGACCAGTTTGCCGGCATCAGACTGAAGACTTCTTCCACGATTTCGTGGGATGAAATTTTACCGAAATGCAGCCACGGACTCAATTTGCTGGTTTTATCCTCATCCGGATGATTGCGGTCTTCCCCGTACCGATGAAGCTCCTCATGCACAAACGTATGCATCCGCTCCAATGCCGCTTTGCGCGTGCCTTCCATTTCAATTTTTCCGATATCATGATTCACCGGAAGGCGACCTACAAATTTTTGAAGGTCTTGCAGCCGCCATCCGGCATGCGGCCATTTTTGAAGTGCTGAGGTCGGAATCACAGCCGGCGTGGAGTGCTTCAATCCGGCTAACGGATCAGCCTGAGGCGGCTCGCTGTAGCATTTGACAAATTGCTTCTGAACAATTTTGCGATAACTAAAAGCAGATGTCGGCGCTTTTTCAGTCAGATTAAGCGGCAAAATTCCATTACTGTCAATGGTGATAAACGGCACCGAAGATTGCCGTTCAAAAGCCGCATTGTGCTGTGGCATGATGTAGGCAGGATATTCATCCGAAATAACAATGGCCGCTTTGGAGCCGAGCAGCTTCATCAGCCCCTTGCCGTGACCGGGTTCATCTTCCAGATAGGGATAATAGGTAACCTTTCGCCGGGCCAGTTCCTGTTGGTGTTCGGCCATCCCCTCCAGCAAAAAGTGGTGGGTTCGCTCACTCGCCCAGGGGTAGTCTGCGCGGACGGCCTCGTAAATCAACAGGGGTTTATCGAGTTTGTTCGCCCAGCCTACGGCGTACTCCAGCGCGTAGTTGTAGTGCAACCTCCGGTTGATTTGCATCCAATAAAGGACATACCGCCCATCGGGATTGGGATTACCGCCATTGCGTTCAAATTTTCTATGCTGATTAATACTGGCCAATGAAGAAATGATTTAATGGTTTTCGGGACTAACCTATTCTGTGATAGCTAAGGTTCCATGAAATCTAAAAAGTGTCCGTAAGAAACTACCTCTTTTCTTACATGCACTAAATTGAATCAAAAAATCATCACCCAAACTATTGAGTTTACATCAGTCAAATATGATTAAATTTCAAAAACTTATTGCATTTATTCGGAAAGATTAATTTATTAAGCTTACTAATTACATAGTGAAGAGCTAATAAAAGGAAAAAATAATATGCGTAAATCAATATCCCCACTTGGAGACACCGAACTTGAAATTTTGCATCATGTTTGGGAAATGGGTGAAGCAACGGTAGCAGACGTTCAGGAACGAATCATGCAGGATCGTAAGGT
>SLJN01000230.1 GCA_007135115.1 Balneolales bacterium | reverse complement strand
TGGTGCTTGTTATTTAGGATTTCCATTACCCCTCTCTGTGTCCCTCTGTGTCCCCTGTGGTTAAAGGGGATCAAACCGCAATGACGCAACGGACGCAAGGGTTTAAATTTTTAAAAACGGTTTGCTTTGAGTTAATCAGCATACAACATTAACTGAGACCCGTAGGGTCGGCCCTGTTTGTAGAAAAAACGTCCCGCCCCAATCCACAGAGTCGCGTCAGGGACGGTTCATCATTTACCATCAAATCTTGAGGAAGGGCTAATCCGGTGTCCGTGAGACAGGATTAATGAGGGCCGGTTGGGAGTTCACGTTCCGAACCGGCCCTGCGGGATAGGACTACTATACAAGCACTATTTAATCAGCATCATCTGTCGCGTCTCCGTAAAATTGCCGGCCTGGATGCGATACAGGTACATGCCGCTGGCCAGGGAGCCTGCGGCGGCAAAGGTGACTTGATGCCAGCCGGCAGACTGTTGCTCGTTTACAAGCTGTGCAACCTGCTGCCCAACCCTATTGTAGACCGTAATCCGGACCTCTGCGGCCTCGGGAAGCGCGTAACGAATCTGGGTTGATGGATTGAATGGATTCGGATAATTCTGCTGTAGTTCAAATGTGACCGGTACGTCTTGCGAGATGACGCTGGTCGTTACATCTCTGCTAAACACCCCGAATATGGAGAAATCCGTGATATTTTCGGCGTACACAAATTTATCCCCAGTATTTACACCGGAACTGTAGGATTCATCAGCCGGGTCACGCCAGGTATCATCGGCAAACCGCCAGACCGTCAACTCCTCCTCATCCAGATCCGCCACCATATCGTCTTCATAGTGGAAATATACCAACGCCACTTCCGCCTCGTCCGACAAAGCCTCTATTTGGAGATAGCGTCCGAGCGGTTCGGCATGTTCAGGCAGAGTGGCCGGGGCTTCAGCAGCCGTTAATGCCACGTCCTGTGCATCCAGTGTGATTTCGGTATCTCCGATCCGAAGCGACTCAAAGCTGTTATCAGCAGAGCCACCGGTAATGACCATGGCGGTATCGTTATCCGCGGCATAAAGATCCGCAAAAAAGCTGTTTGATACATTTTGAGCATAAAAACCGGTCTCGTTGCCGGTAACCTGCACTTCCGAAAGACTTCCGTTTTCTACACCGTGGAAATCTACGCCGATAGGCCATCCATCCACATACAGATTGGTGACACTCACATTTTCCAAGTCCTTCCGTCCTCCGAATACGTGCAACCCGCGTGCAGAGGTTTCATCAGACTCGAGCCGGGTTATGGAGTGTCCATTGCCGTCCAGGGTTACATCATTCGCGGAAATCCGGATGCAGGTCGATTCATGTTCCAGGTCCGCCGTCAGCTCATAGCTGCCGGGCAGACTGATGTCTGTGCATTCGGTGATTTGAGGAGAAGGTTCGTCTTCTTCTTTCTCTAACCACGGATCAAAGCGTACGTTCTCATCAACAGAGTCCCCGCTGCCGTCAGCCATAGTTCCGGTTTCCGGATCCTGAACTCCGCCGCCCGGGCCGGAATTGCTGCCCCACCAGTTTTGCCTTGCATCCATGTCGGGGACACGGAAGGAGCCGTCGTAGATCAAGCCGTTGCCGTTGCCCTGTATGTCGTTTTGACTGATCTCAACGTCTTCCATAGCGGCATCGGATTCCACCAGCAGACCGGTAGCGGAATTGTTCATGAAGCGATTTTCGATGATCACGACCTCATCCAGGGAGCCGGCTGAGAAACCGAATTGACCCACCTGAAAGCCGGTTTCATTGTCGTTAAGTTCGTTGTTCTGCACATTGAGTCCGCTGCCGCCGTTTCTCATCTGTACATACAGGCCGGCCATACTGTTTCCGATAGCTTCATTGCCGCTTACACTCACCGTATTGCTGTTTTCGATCCGAACGCCGTGGCGCTGATTGTCGCTCGCGATATTTCCGGAGTAGGTAAGATGATCTGAAAACTGAGCACTGAATCCATTCCAGGTCTGGTCGGTAAAAGCACCACTGGAAACCGTGATGCTGTCGCTGTAAGCCAGCTGTATTCCGGTGGAAACGCCTGAGAAACTCTTATCATCAAGGACGGTGCCCGTAGCGTTTACCAGAATAATCTGCCGGGCGTCTGATGGGATGGACGGATTATCGACTCCGTCGGCATAAAAAACCACCCCGTCGGCGAGGGCATTATTGTCGAAGGTATGTTGAAAATGCGCCGGCTGACTGCCTTCAAGTATGACACCGGTTTCAAACGTGTTGTCGGAAACAGTAACCTGTTCGGTATCAATCATTTTAAGATCCGTTCTGTTTCCAGACCCCGTAGTTTCGCTTACGGTAACCTGTTCGGTTCTGTTATCGAGTACAATTCCGTGCAGTTCATTATTTGTAACGGTCTGTCCGGATATTGTGATCAGTTCGGAACCTGTGATGTAGACACCGCTAAAAGTATTGTCATCCAACGTATTATCTATCAGCTCCGCATCATAAACATTGCTAAGCCGGATTCCGGCATTGTCATAATTTTGCGATGTATTAATGGTCTGAGAAACGTGATTGTCCCGCACCAGGGTATGGTCCGCCGTAACCCAGATACCTGCGCCACTGTTACCGGATACCGTATTATTAATGACCTCAGAGTCCTGTGATCCGATCACGATACCCTCGAAAGTGTTATCGTTAGTGGTATTTTCTTCGACGAATATGGCGTTAGTCTGGAAACTCGCTGTGGATATACCCCGCCCTTTGTTGTCGTTCGCGATATTTTCGGTGATAGTGATGTTGTTGTTGAATTCCCCGATATGAATTCCATTACCATCATTTTCGGTAATGCAATTTTCACTGATCAGCAATCCCTCATTTGATTGTGATAACCAGATACCATGATTTCCATTGCCGGTCAATTCATTATCGATAATTCCTGTATCATCAGAGAAGTAGCTGTTTTCAATTTGTATCCCGGATGATTCATTGTGATGGATCTGATTTTCGGATATGGTAATGTGATCCGCTCCGTCCAGAAAAACTCCCCAGATACCGTTTTCCTCAAGAGTGTTATCGGATATCACACCGCCGGTTGAGTTAAAAACCCTAATCCCGTGCCGGGCATTTCCGGAAGAGATATTGTTGTCGATGATTATATCTTCGGTATGAAATACTGAAATCCCTTTAAACCAGTCGTTGCCGGTTACCGAGTTTTCGCTCAGTTCTGCATTGTCGGACTCCCATACGTTGACCATCCCCCTGCGCAGTAGTGTATTAACACCGGCTGTATAGGGATGCTCAAAGCCGCTGACGGTATTATTGGAAATAACCGCATTTTCACTGAAGGCAACCTGGATCGGCGCGATGACGCCATCAAACTCAAAATCGCTGATGGTGAGATTTTCGGCATCAAAAACGATGATCTGCCCTGCATCGGATGGGATATTAGGATCATTGACCCCTCCGGCATAGAATACCGGGCTTCCGTCATCAAGTTCATTGTCTGTCACGGCATGGTCAAAATGAGAGGAAAGCGTTCCATAGAAAATCAGCCCCGTTTCCATGGTGTTCTCCGCGATGGTGCCACTGTTGGAGGATACGATATCGATATCTATACCGTGGCCGGAGAGCTGATTGCCGGATACCGTAAAAGTCTCTGAGTTTTCGATCCGTAAACCGGTATGGTTGGTATCGGTAAAGGTGTTGTCGGTTACTTCGATGGTGTTAGACTCGGTGATGATCAATCCATGATTGGCCGTCGTCTGGGTGCCGTGGTTATGGAATGTGTTATTATGAAACGTCAAATCCTCAGAGCTTTCAACAACCACACCATCCCGGAAGTGATTTTCGATGGATGAGTTGCGCATCTCAATATCGGATGAGTTGAGTATTTCCAGGCCGTCGCTAACCCCCGAAGTTGCGGTCATGGTGACATCATCCATGAGGACACCGGCGGACTGACTGATCCGCACAGGTGCGTTCGAGTACATGTCAATGGTGCTATTGAGTATGGAGACTGTGTTGGCCTCGAACATGGATACACCACGTGGCAATGACTCGAAATGGTTATCCGATATAGTGATCTGCCCGGAGAGCGAACCTATTCCCACTCCGGCCGAAGAAGAGGATCCGGTTATAAGTGTTATCTGATTGTTCTTGATTGCTACATCCGATGTATTGTTGATCCGGACACCGGAATTAGAACCGCCGGCTCCGATGTCGTTAATAATGTTATCTTCTATGACTGTACCCGGTGAACTCTGAATCAATACGCCGTTATCCCTGAACTCACGAATCTTCAATCCCCGGATAATTACGCCGGATGCATTGGAAATTGTGATGCCGCTGTCGCGGGTGTATTCTCCATCGATGACCACCTCGTCCTGCCCGTTTTCCGGTTTCAAAACGATCCCGTCAAAGGTGATGGATAGCGATTCCTTATACGTACCAGCTTCCACACAGATGGTTTGGCCTGCCGATGCCGAGTCGATGGTATCCTGGATAGAACCATTGCCTGCTACCGTAAGGTCACAGGTTTCGGTAGCGACTGCCGGGAAATCATCTGCTAATGCAATGGAAATTGGTAAAACTGACAGAGCAACAGCACATAGAATCATTTGATAGGATCTGCGCATTACACCTTTAATCACCGGGTTGCAAGGATACAGGAAGCTCATGGTCGAATATTCTTTGTTACCAAACATGGTTCTTAAGTAATTGGGTTTCTTAACTTTGTTATCAAAACAGGAAACGTAAACCATTCGGGAAACCGGGAACACGAGTCAAGACTGCTTGCATAGCACTAAGGCATAAAAACCTGCTCTTCAGACCTTCTTCAATGTGCTAAAGCTCTGATTTATATACTCATGTCCTTCGTTCCGTCAATTGCGTCATTATCCGGTGGGATGCACCTTTGAGACTTGATTAATAAAGTACTTTAACAAAGTTCTTTACCGGATGACAGAGTGCTACTTAGAAGCAAATCTTGTTACTGGTATTGTAATCAGAAAATAACATCTTTGTGTAACATATATTACATTTTTTTACACCGTATGTGATTTAACAACAGATTGTTTTTAGGTGGTAAGGGTTTCAACACATTCGAAAAACCACACAACAAAGAGCAATCAATGCAAAACCGGGATGACCAATGGTGGAAACAGATGTAATATTACATTACTCCCCAGCTTTTGTAATTGATCCAAAATAAGCCCATTCATCAATCCGCACAGATTCTGTAACTTTCAACACATCATTGCGTAAAGCAGAGCACTTTTCGGAAGATTTCATTCCATCAACCAAACCAGCCTTTAATATGTCAGCCCGAATTTCAATGATCCTCGTGCTAATCAGCAGTATGCTGATGGGTCATGCTGCAAACACCTCAGCACAGGACTTCAAAGAACAGGAACTCACCCAATTCTTCGAACACCTGTACGAGCATAACCGTTGGATGGGTAGCGTGGCGATCATGTCGGGCGGAGAGGTCATTTACCGTCATGCCGCCGGCTATGCGGATGTGGAATCGGAGGCACCCAATACCCCGGAAACCAGGCACCGGGTGGGATCAGTTACCAAGCCTTTTACGGCAGTGATGATCTTGCAGCTGGTTGAACGCGGTGAAATCACCCTGGAGGATCCCTTATCAGACTATTTCCCCGACATGCCGAATGCCGGGGAGATCACCCTGCGGGATATGCTGTATCACCGGAGCGGGTTGTACAATTTCACCAATGATCCGGAGTATCCGGATTATATGACCGAGCCGAAGTCCCGCGAGGAAATGCTGGAAAAGTTGGCCGGCTATGATCCGGTCTTTGAACCGGGGGAGCGTAATGAATACAGCAATGCCAATTATGTGCTGCTCGGATATATCATCGAAGAGGTCACGGGCAGGGATTATCAGCAGGTGCTGGAGTCGCAAATCACCGAACCGCTGGAGCTGGAAGACACCTACTACGGCGGGTCTGTTTCTGCTGAATCCGGCGAGGCCTTTTCCTACAGCTATGCCGGCAACCAATGGCAGCTTCAGCCCGAAACCGACATGAGCATCCCACACGGTGCCGGTTCGATGGTTTCCCGTCCGCAGGATCTGACCACCTTCATCCACGCTTTGTTTGACGGGCAGCTCATTGGTCAGGAGCTATTGGACGAGATGATAGAAATAGAAGAAAATTACGGGATGGGGCTATTTAGTTATCCTTATCAGGAATCCACGGGATTCGGTCATTCCGGTGGCATTGACGGGTATCAGTCGAACCTGGCGTACTATCCGGATGAGGATCTGGCTGTGGCCATTACGACGAATTTTCTGTCGTACTCCCAAAACGATATCCTCATCGCCATGCTGGATGCCTGGCACGGCAAGGCACCGGAGCTGCCGGATTTTGACACCGTTGAGTTAGAAGAAAGTTACCTCGAAAAGATGGCCGGGGAGTATGAATCCGGTCAGATTCCGCTCGATATCACGCTTCGGGTATCAGGCGGACAGCTCATGGCACAGGCGACGGGTCAGTCGGAGTTTCCGCTCGACGCGCAGAGTGAAACCCGTTTCCGGTTTGATCAGGCCGGGGTGATTATCGAGTTTGAGCAGCCCGAGGGTGAAGATGGTGAGTTCACTACCTTTACGCTGCATCAGGCCGGTGGGCAGTACCGGTTTCAGCGGAAATAGTTTTGGTGGTTTAACCGCTGAGGGCGCTGAGTTTTTCGCTGAGGGTTTTGAGAGCTATTGGGGTTTTGGAATGGTGGAATAGTGGAATATTGGAGTGTTGGAATAATGGAGTTTTCAATATATCTCTCTGCGATTTAATCATACAGCCTTAGCGTGTGCGGTTTTACGTCGCAGGTAAAACACTTGGTCTGCCTATGCCTTTCCGGTAACTCGTATTATAAACCCCTGCTCGGAATACATCGCTGCCCTCATCAACCCCGTGTTCGGGTGCCCCCATTTTACCGGTATTGTTCCTCACAGATGTTTCGACAGGAAAAATTTTGAAATCCAACCCATCATCAATGATCCCCTGGAGCTGGAATTTTCGTTAAGGTTAAGCATGATAATTTCAATTATCTAAAAGTACCTGGTTTAACCATTTTTTACTTTTAAGCACCTTTACGGAGTCATTTATGAAAAAGATACCCGCCCCCGTCCACTTAAGTAGAGAATGCCAGTCTCAAAACAGACGGCTCGATACTTCTTGTGAACAGGGCCCTTGCTCACCACCCGCTGCCGCGATTGTATCCGTGTTTTTTGCAGCACTTTTGCTCGGCGGATGCGAGTTAATTGATCTAGGCGAACCTCAGCCCGGTATCACCGACATTGACGAGGTTGTAAAGGATGAAATCATTAAACAAAACATACCAGGTGCAGCTGTCGGTGTCGTAAGGCATGGCGAAATTGTACATTTCAATGGGTATGGCCATACCTCGCTTAGCCGTACAGAGCCCGTGCCTGATAATCCCGAATTTAGATGGGCATCTATATCAAAACCCTTAACTGCCGTAGCTCTTTTACAGCTCGATGAGCAAAAGGGAGACGACTTTAATATTGAGGATAAAGTCACTGATCACGTCGACTACTGGCCGGCTGAAGGTGATGAAGGTCCAAAAGAGGATATAACCATTAAACAGCTGCTTTCGAATCAGTCCGGCATCATTCATTACGCATCGGGTGACAACTGCCCGGGCAATGAGAGTCCCGACCCTGACAGGCTTGCACATGGGTCAGGGCTATTTGATGCTGAGAAAGGAGTAGATAAATTTATTGATCAAGACCTTTGTTTTGATCCCGGAACCGGCTACCGGTATTCCACTTATGCATTTACACTGGCAGCCGCTGCGTTAGAGGAAGCTTCCGGGCAAAGCTATGCAAGCTGGGTTCAGGAGAATATCGCACAACCTTTAGGGATGAATTCGCTGCGGCAGGCAACCGGGGAGTCTGAAGGATACAATAAAAGTGCCGGCAGACTTGTGGAAAGGAATGATACGTCAAAGACCTCTGTATTACCCGGAGGTGGGTGGGAATCCAATATGCGTGATTTGGCGCGATTCGGAAATGCACTTCTCCAGGGCAAATTGTTGGATGATACAACAAGAATGTGGAACGAGACTACCGGTTTACCGTATCGATTAGGAATTATATATGATAGTGGAGCGGGTATGGCTCATCACGGCGGCAGTCATAATCATCTAAGAACGGACATGACCCTTTATCCGGAACGCTCTGATGACCTCGGGATATTTGTTTTTGTAAACAGTCGGCATGCCGACCGCGATCGTCTTTCTGAGCGCGTAGCGGAAGCATATGGAGTTTCGCATTGGAGTCCGGATGAGGATCCGATCGTCCCAAATTGTACAAATGATTCTGATACAGACAGCTACAGCGCTGTCTGGCGCAGAACACAAGATGATGTGCTAATACGAAAAGGCTTGTCGCACGATAATTTCTACTCGGAATGGAGTTATTTGCGTGATCACGGCTATTATACGGATGATTTTGAAGTATATACCGAACACGGTGAGTTAAGGTGGGATGGAGTTTTTCGAGAAGGTACCGGTGGGAATGCAATGTGGAGAGGCTTTTCCAGAGATGGTTTTTATGAGAAATGGCAGGAGCAAAGCGATTTGGGATATCGGCTGGTTGATATTGAGACCTACAAACAAGACGGCGAGCGTAAATGGGCAGGCCTCTTCAGACCTGGTACGGGTCCGTACGCATTGTTCAGATATTATAATACGAGTGACTTCGGTGATAAACGAGAGGAAATGGCTGAAGAAGGGCTTAAACTTATTGATATCGAAGCCTTTACACATGAT
Organism: Balneolales bacterium; assembly: GCA_007135115.1. Taxonomy (GTDB): domain Bacteria; phylum Bacteroidota; class Rhodothermia; order Balneolales; family Natronogracilivirgulaceae; genus SLJN01. Next base: position 5,769 of record SLJN01000230.1, on the reverse strand, counting down.
GGAGAGCTTCGGTGGGCAGGCGTTTGGATTGAAGGTGAAGACGGACTGGTAAACCGAAACTATGAACATCAAGAGTTCGGCGAGCTCCGGGATCAGCGGCGTGAAGCGGGATGGAAATTAATTGACATCGAGCGTTATGAAAAACCCGGTGCAGGCACAAGGTGGGCCGGAATTTGGGAGCAGTCGGATTCGGATGAAAGACTTAACCGTAATCATGGATACTGCGGCGAGCAAGATGATAATAACAATTGGACCACATTAGGAATTACAAATCGCCATAATGAATGGCGCTCGGATGGATTTGAACTCATTGACTGGGAGCGAAACCAGAGATGAACTACTTATTGCAAATAACAAAACCTGCCCTGAATTCTTTACGGGAAAGCTCCAATGTTAAATCAGCGAAGGAAGGAGAAACCGCAGGGGGAGCGGAGGTTTTCGCTGATGGTGTTGAGAGCGATTGGGGTTTTGGAATGGTGGAGTGTTGGAATAGTGGAATAATGGAGTAATGGAATAGTGGATTGGGTTTTCATGAGTTGCCTTAATCCCTTGATGATCTCTGTGCTCCTCTGTGTTCCCTGTGGTTAAACAGAAGAAACCGCAATGGCGCAACGGGCGCAAGGGTTTAAATTTCAAAAAACGGTTGTCTATTGGTGGGTAATGGGTAACTACTTCCTTTGACAGATTTTTTTTGCCGCGCCATGTCCCGTACCGAAGAATGAGGTCGGGGGATTTGCGCGGATTGAACGCGGATTTTATGTCGGGATAATTCAACTATATAGCCAAGGTTTTTACAGGTTTAAAGAAATTTTCAATCTTCAATTTTCTATTGAACCTAATTAACTCTCATTTCAACAATAGTGCACCGCTACGATGGATTAGTAGCTCTCAGGGCCTGAATTGAATATCCCGCTTTGGTTAAGGTTAGGGTTCATTCAGCGCTCAATTATCCCAATTCCGGAATTACCGAATATAGTGGAGTGACCTAAGCCAGTATTGAAGTTTTTTTTATACTACCTGTTCATTTACAGACCGTCATCAGTTCAATTCACTTAACACATCATAGGACCGCACAGGCTTAATTCACGCCATACAACATAGTTGCATTTGACTATTGCCCACTCCTTTTATAAACTGCTATGCGTTTGTTTTAATCACCTGATCAACCTATTTAATCTTACCGATATGAAAACCACATTACTATTTCTATGGGGCTTCGTTTTTGCGGGCCTGTCGCTGGCGCAGGTGGCCTGCAGTTCCGCAGAGGAGGCTACCCGCGATAATGAAGCGCAGTATGTATCCGAAGACGAACCGGAGTCGGCTGAAAACGAAAATGACAACACGGATGCGGCTGAGGGTGACGACTACCTCAGCGTTAACCGGCTTTGGGAAATGGATCGCATCGGGGCTCCGGTCATCTCTCCCAACGGGGATTACATCGTGGCGCCGGTTACCAGCTACGACACCGACACTAATGAGAGCGATACCGATCTGTGGCTGTTCTCGTCTGACGGCGACCTGGAGCGGCCTTTAACCCAGCACGGTTCAGCGGAAGGTCAGCCGGTATTCAGTCCGGATGGTTCCAAACTTGCTTTTGTGACCAGCCGGGAGGATGACGATGCCGCTCAGATTTACATCCTGCCGATGGATGAGCCGGGCGAGGCTCGTCGTCTAACCGAGGTTCATACGGGCGTCAGCGCTCCGAAATGGAGGGGCGATAACATCTATTTCATTTCACAGGTATGGCCCGATAAAGATTGGGAGGAAATGCAGGAGCACCTTGAACAGGAACAAGCTTCCCATGTATCGGCGCAAACCTGGACCGATCTGCCCTACAGCCACTGGGATCACTGGCTTGACGAAGATCGCGAGGCACACTTATACCGCATCCCGGCCGATGACGGTGATATCGAAAATGTGGAGGAAATCACCCTGCCGACCGGTTGGGAGCTGCCGAGGTCGACACAAGGTCCGGGCAATTACGATGTGGCACCGGATGAATCGCTGGTCATTTTCAACTCCAACAGCACCGGCGAAGGCACCGATGAGCAGATTGATTTGTTTGTGGTTGAGCCCGGCAGCGATGAGGCCGAAAATATTACGGAAGAGAATGAAGCCGGCGACACCAACCCGATTTTCAGTCCGGATGGCGACCGCATCGCGTATAACCGTCAGGAAATAGTCGGGTTTTATGATGATGAACGCAGGCTGATGATCTACGATGTCTCATCCGGTGAGCACGAAGAGCATTTCAGCGAGTGGGACCGATCCGCCGACGGCTTGATCTGGCAACCCGACGGCAACGGGCTTTACGGCACAATTGATGATGCCGGTACCCGCCGCGTCTACGATTTTCAGCTTGGCGATGCGGAGCCGTCTGAAGTGACCGGCGAAACCGATTTTCCGTCGATCGATGTTGCCGATGACGGCACGTTGGTGGCACAAAACCACAGCTTCATGTATCCGCCTCGCCTGACCATGATTGATCCGGCTGACGGATCCACCAATCGCATTGACACCATCAATGATTCCATTTTGGATGAGGTAAAACTCGGTCATTACGAATCGGTAACCTACGAAGGCTATGACGGCGAGGAGATTCAGATGTGGGTGCACTATCCCCCGGGGTTTGATGAAGACAAGGAATATCCGCTGTTTCTGCTGATTCATGGCGGGCCGCACAGTGGTATTACCGACGGATTTCACTTCCGCTGGAATGCGCAGACCTTCGCTTCCTGGGGCTATGTGACCGCATGGCACAATTTCCACGGATCTTCCGGCTTTGGTCAGGATTTTTCTGATGCGATCAATCCGGACTGGAAAACCAAGCCGTACACCGATACGCGAAAAGCGGCAGACTGGTTTGCTGATCAGGATTGGATCGATGAAGATCGCATGGTAGCCGGCGGCGGAAGCTATGGGGGCTATCTGTCCAGCGTGCTGCTCGGCAAGGAGCACCCGTTTAACTCGCTGATCATTCACGCCCCCGTGTACAATATGTATTCTCAAATGGCTGCGGATTTTGCCGTTCACTCCGAACGTTTCGGCAACTTCTGGGAGCATGATATCTATGAGGATATCTCTCCGCACTACAATGCCGGTGACTTTGATACCCCGGCGCTGATCATCCACGGCCAACTCGACTACCGCGTTCCGGTAGGTCAGGCTTTCGAGCTGTTCCGAACGCTGCGGGAGCGGGATGTGGATTCACGGCTGGTTTATTATCCGGATGAAAATCATTGGATCCTCCAGCCCAACAACTCTATCCATTGGTACCAGGAAGTCCGCGACTGGGTGGAAGAATACGCCGAGCCCGGCGGTAAGTAAATGCGAATACCGGCCAGCCCGCTCGTCCATCCGGGCGGGTTGGTGGGTTCGCGCAAAGAGGGGTTCACGCAAAGGATAGCAAAGAGGTGTTACGCAAAGTTCGCAAAGATGTATGGGGAAGTTGATAATCCAACCTTTGCGTTTTTTGCGTGTTTTTCTTTGTGCACTTTGCGAGAAACATTAATGAAACCTAAAGCCACCTGTTTTTTAATCTTTTTGGCGCAACTCTATTGAGTGTCTCTTCCTGATTTTTTAAAATGAAGTCTATTCAAACAAATGGATCGGTGCTATGGAAAATCTAACAAACACCTCAAATGAGAGACTAAACATCAGAAGAACCGCGCACCTGGTATATCTGCTGCAAACCGGATTTTTTCTTACCGGTATTTCTTTGATCATCGCTTTTGTGGTTAACCTTTTTCAGCATAAGCAGGCTGAGGGCACGGAATATGAAGATCATTTCTCCTGGCAGATGCAAACATTTAAATATATGGCCGGGCTGATCATCATCCCGTTTCTGCTGATCATCGCCATTATTTATATCGGGATTTCTGCAACGGGCGGAGAGGAGTTCCGCACCGTTTATGAGCTTTTCGGTACTCCTGCGGTGGTAGTTGCAAATATTTATGCCGCAGGCGTTGCTGTCTTTTTGATCTACCGTATTTACAAAGGCTGGAAAGCTTTGATTTCCGAAGAGCGGGCTGTAGTATAACCGCAGTGTGCGCGGAGGCTTTCGCTGAGGGTGTTGAGAGCGATTGGGGTTGTTGAGTGTTGGATTATTGGAATGTTGGAGAATTGGTTTTCCCTGATTTTCCTTAATTACCTTATTCCCTTAATCCCCTAATTACCTCTGTGCGCTCTGTGGTTAAACGGGATGAAACCGCAATGGCGCAACGGTCGCAATGGGGGTTAAATCACAATGTTCAAATTGCAAATTACAAATAAGCTCCAGTGCTCAATTTTCGAAATTCCAAACGGGTGCCGGGGCTGGTTTGGGTGATTGGGTATTAGACATTGGTATTTATTTGAAATTTGTTATTTGGAGTTTTCCTCCTCCCCGCAAAGCAAAAAAGCCCTGCAAGTCAGTAACTTACAGGGCTCAATGTACCGCAGGCCGGACTCGAACCGGCACGGATATTTTAATATCCATTGGATTTTAAGTCCAACGTGTCTACCAATTCCACCACTGCGGCGTGGATGACTTCCACTTTGGAAACTTTTAACTGATCTGAAAGCCCGTTTAGTGTCAACAAATTGGTCGACATATCTGCGAACCTCCAAATCAGGAAAGCCAAATATACAACGGGTGACCCGACAACTACAAAAGGGTTTCTGAAAAAATTGAATTCCGATTTAATTATATCAAGGTTTTTCACTATTAGTTTCTGTAAGAAAACTTATTGAGGCACTAATTAACTTGGCTAATCATCCCTATTTGCATTAAATTACTGTTGCAAACCTGCTGACGCTCAACCCAATGCAAATTATGATGAAGCTGACCCGACTTCTGATCTTTCTTGGTTTTATGTCAACCCTTCTGGTAGTTTCACCGGGTAACTCTTTAGCTGCTGATCATGATTGGGGAGCCGGAATAGGCTATGATTTTCGCGACGGCGACCATTTCCGTAACGGTCTCGCTTTCAAACTGGACCGCAGAACAATTGTCCTGCCGGCGTTGAGCGTCCATGTTCAGGCAGGCGTTTCGGCGCATTTTTTAACCCGTAGGTTTGCGGGCTACTCCGGAGATTTCAGCTCCATCAATGTAACTTTGGGACCTCTTGTCCGCATCACTACCCTTCCGCTAATCACACCCTACGCCGGTTTCGCCGGTGGAGTGGAGTTTTATGAGGAACGCTACTCTGCTTCAGCCCCGGCCGAAGTTCCGGATTATGAAAATCAGCGAGCCTTGTTCTTCGGTTCCGGCGGCATTGAATTTGACCTGCTGGACAACGCCAAACCGTTTGTCGAAGTCCGCTATTACGGGTTTGAATCAGTCGCCCAAATCCCAGATGATGCCTTTAGGCTAGGCGCTGGTGTTATGGTTCGGTTTTAAGCGGTTGGAAGGAACATCTGCAATCTGATATCACTAATCGTCAATCTACAATCTTTTGCCCTATTGAGATGCTTGCTATGGGCGTCCGGGGTTGCCCAATTTATTCATCGAGGCTATTTTGCCGGATAGCAGATTGTTGATTGCAGATAGCAGATTGCAGAGGGACCGGACCCCAAATCGCCAATCTCAAATCGCAAATCGTACGTCGTCAATCCGGAGGAAGAGGCAATCATTAGCCATTGCTGCGGCTGGCAGAATAGCTGATTATCAACCAAGCACTGGTTTCATAGAGATTTACGATTGACGATTGACGATATACGATTTGCGATGTAGGTCCAACATCTGCAATCTGATATCACTAATCGTCAATCTACAATCTTTTGCCCTAT
>SLJN01000043.1 GCA_007135115.1 Balneolales bacterium | reverse complement strand
TGCTGATTGTCCAAAATTTGAATTATTCCCCGCCGATAGGATAATCAAGTTGAGTACCTGTGTTAGGGTCTAAAGATAGCCCAAAGTCCGTAGCGCAGCGAAGGACGACCGAACATAGCCCTGCCACAGGCACAGGCGACCGTTGCGAAGCAAAAGGTCGGGGTAGAAAAGTGCCACCCACACCCAACCAAGTCCGGAGCCGCCGAAGGTGGCGTAGGACGGCCGAAAGCCGGAGCGATGGCCCCTTTCGGTTGAGGCTGTCCAAAAAGGATAGTAACCCACTGTGATTAAAATTGGAGTTGAATTCAGATAAAAATCGGAAAGGTTAAGCAGGTTAATTACCCCCAGGCCGGTAACATTTTATCTGTTTGACCAACGAGGGTCTTATGCAATCGCCTGAGGTTATGGGCGATCGCCTTCAGGCCAACTTCGGCCTCGGCCATTGCTTTACCTCGCATGACCAACCGAGACAGCCCGTCGTTTTGTTTTAATTGCCCGAACACCGACTCTACCTCAGGGCTGCGGCGCTTTTTAAGCTTGTTGCCCGGACTGCTGCCAAGTCGCCTGTCGGTGGTTGACCGCCATAGGTTCAGCTCCGGGTTGACTTCAAACTTGCGATGCTGCTGGTTTTTACTCAGACATTGCTGGCTGACCGGGCAACCACTGCAGTCCGGACTTTCATATACCCGAACTCGCACCTGCTGACCTGAGCGCTGCTGACAGCGATCTCTTTGATAATACAGCCGGCGGCCCTGCGGGCAAATGTAGGCATCGGCTGTCAAATCATAGTCCATGTGTCGCGGATCATACGGCGAGGGCTTGCCGTCATAACCGGGATATTTGACATAGGCGGTGATCCGGCGCTCGTGTAACTGCTGATAGTTGGCCAGCGTGCCGTAACCGGCATCGCCGATGAGCGCTTGCGGACGGAAGTCCAGTTGGTCAAGATGCTGCGGCAGGCAAACCTGGTCACCGGCATTGCTATGCAGACTATAACCGAGAATAAACTGATTTTGGGTGCCCAACTGCAGGTTGTAATAGCCACGCAGCTGCATGCTGCTCATTGGAGTGTGTTTGCCTCGCATAAAGGTGGCATCCGGGTCGGTTTTGCTATAGCTTTTGCGCCCGGCCAAAAGTTGCTCCTGGCGCTCGTAATCTTGCAGGCGCCGGAGTTTATCACCGGCAAGCTTGGAAAGCAGCTGTTGCAATCTTCGCCGCCCCGCCTTACTCATCGACGGGCTGGCCGGCTCGGTCTTCTTGGCGGACTCGCCTTGGTCAGGGCTATCCTCTTGCGAATCCTCGGCCTTGTCATCCACTGCCGGAGCCAGCGCTTCATTGATGCGATCGGCGGCTCGACGTACATCTTCACTGCTCCATGGGCTGGCCTCACCCAGCTCGGCCAAATCCGCGCTGCCCAGCTGAACATCTTCGGCATCGGCAATTTGTTGAATCTGGTCAAATAACTCACTGATTTGCTCGTCTAAGGCGGCTTTATATCGCTGGGTGTTTTTGGCCCATACCGCCGTGTATCGGCCGGCATTGGCCTCAACTTTGGTGCCGTCGACAAAATATTCGGACAAATCCACCAACCCCAGCTCTACCAACTGATGCATCAGCTGGCTGAACAACTCCTTGAGTGTAGGAGCCAGCCGGGATTTGCGGAATTCATTGATGGTGCGAAAATCCGGGGTTTGTCCGGCTGCCAGCCACATGAACTGGACGTTCTCACGGACAGCCTTGGCCAACTGCCGAGCCGAGTAGATGCGCTGGACGTAGCCATAAAGCAATACCTTTACCAGCATGCGCGGGTGGTAGCTGGTCGTTCCACCGCCTTGGTAGGTCGCGTATACCTGATCCAGGTCCATCTGATCGACAACCTCATTAATAAAGCGGACCTGATGGTCGGCCGGAATAAGCTCATCCAACCGAGGTGGCAGCATCGTCGGTTGGTTTTGATCGTAGGTTTTGAATCGGACGTTTTCTCGGTGCTTCATAATGGCTGTAATATAATAATATACAGCTACTTAGGGCAACACTTGCACCGAGTAAACCATCTTGAATACTTGCACCCATATCCTACTAAGATTATCCTTTTTGGACAGCCTCTTGGGTTGGGGGGGGCGTCTTATACCCTGGGTTGCACTGCGCTTCGCTCCGTTCCACCCAGGGCTATGTTCGGTCGTCCTCCGCTACGCTCCGGACTTACCCATTGATCGACGATTGAATTCATCCCTTAGCTTTAATACGTTAGGGTTTTGGTTATCCTGCTGTTTGTAGATGACAAAAAAATACGGAGTCACACAAATGCAAGGTTAATCGCAATATGCGGCATTTTTCTTGCATTCTTGAATAGCCGTTCCATTAGCTAAGTTGTTGATATTTTTGTTTACTGTGACTTTCTGAGGATACCATAATTAAAAAGCTGAGCCCATGCCAACCAGACAGATTTCGAAACATCTGTCTGGCTTTTTGCTACCAGCAACCATTGTGGGCCTGGCGTACCGGTGACTTCGTAAGAATTGCTAAGCGGGAGAAGCTATCCAAACCTGTATTATTGCTCAGAACTCAAAGGTTCCTTTAAATTCAAATGGCAGATCGGCATCACGCTGAAAGCCGGGAATATCAGCACCGACACGGGCATGGCCCCTGATTTCATAATCTACCGGTTCGCGATCGCGTATCACCCGGATGGCATCTGTGCCGGCCGTGTTCAGGCCAATTTTGATAGGAACGGTTATCATAGTATTGGTGGAAGAATCCAAATCATAGCTTTTATCAATACCGGTCGAAACCCACTCATTTCCATTGACGATCATCGTGTAATCAACTGAATTCACATAAATTTTAAAGATGTTGGGGTTTCGTACTCTGAAGTTAAGCTCCACATCCACACCTGAAAACCCGATTTCATTGACATCAAAACCTCGGAATACGATATCCGGAATTTTCGGAACCGGCAGATACCCCTGATGGGCAACAGGTACCTCACGAGATCCATAAGAGCCAAAATCCAGATCAACTTCGGTCTTGATTTGGTAGGCAACACTATCTTTACCGGCCAACTCACCCAGACTGCTCATAGAATCCCGGTAGTTAAAAGTAACCGGGATCTGAATCACACTTTTATCATTACCCATTATCTCAAATTCCTCACGCTGCTCTCCCCGGGCAAGGGAACTATCGCCTAACAAAAATTCATAGGAGTATCCCCCGCTTTTAAACGATTGCTCATTGGGGTTATCCACTTCAAAATCAAACAAAATGGTCACCCCTTCCATGGAAATAGTATCAAACTGAAAACCCTGAAAAGTTACTTCCGGTTCTTCAAATCTCAGTTGTTGAATAGTACTGCAACTCGTTACCCAAAGTGCGGATAAAAAAATGATAGGTATAATTCTTTTCATGCTTCAGAGAAGTTGGTATGGTGATCAAAAATGAATAAACGACAGCTCAGCGCATTTATGTATTGTTGAATATTGGATAAAACTGAAGATGCAGTTCTTGAAACTTGAGTTCGATTCTAAATTTTTTTATTGATCAGACGGTGGCGTTGGGTAAATGTGATGTCTGATTGCTGATTGCTGAAAAAAAATTAACCATACTTCAGATACATACCGGTTTGATACAATAGAGGTATCGCAACGCAGTATGTTAGCTGATTCAGGGTTGACAACCTAATACTGTTGTCAGTTTTCGCACCTATCCATTTCCGTTGACTTCAGTCAACGGTTAAGCGCTTTCCCCTCATATAAACGCGGGGCTTTAGCCCCGCACCTTTCCGCTCCTGCACCACAATTCCAGCCATCCCTCTTTTCAGGGTATCCCTACATAGAAGGATTTTCAATATATGTCAAACTACCATTTCGGGGCTAAAACCTGATATTTAAAGGGCTAATGCCAACAGAATTAACATATAGCAGATATTATTAAAAAAAGTATAATATAGATCATA
>SLJN01000292.1 GCA_007135115.1 Balneolales bacterium | reverse complement strand
GAAATATGTGCTTTATTTAAATGATTTAATCGAACCTTTGAGGCATCGGTAAAGGCAAAGAATGAATTTTAAAAAATTATGTAAGGGTTTTCTGTTTTAGTACTCTTTCATGTATGTAATGGATGAAAAAATGTGAATTATGCGCTTCTATTTAAAAACCACACCATCAACCGAGGGTATTGCTTTTGATCATCTACATCAGTTAACCGGGTGCATTCATAAATGGATAGGGCGGAATCATATTCATGATGATGTGAGCTTGTATTCCTTTGGGTGGTTGCAGGATGGTAAAGTGAAAGACAACCGACTTCATTTTCCGAGCGGGGCTCGTTGGTTTATCAGCGGGTACGATATTGGTATGATGACCAACCTGCTCAAGGGTATCAATCAAGATCCGGAAATGTTTGCGGGAATGAGGGTGGATGAGGTTCGAATGAGACCGACTCCTGAGTATCCGTCAGAGATGCGGTTTCCGGTGGCCGGACCGGTCTTCATCCGGAAAAACAAAGATGACGGCTCTCGCAAACACGTATTGTATGATGATGCTGAAGCTTCCCGGCTGCTCACCCGAACCTTGCAAAGAAAACTCAGCCTGGCAGGGTTAACCACAGATGACCACCTCCAAACGGAAGTAGCTTTCGATACAACTTATCAGAAAGCGCGAACCAAAAAAGTCCGCATCAAAAATATTGATCAGCGAGCAAGTCTGTGCCCGGTAATCGTGAAAGGCACACCCGAAGCGGTACAATTTGCATGGGATGTCGGGGTCGGCGAACTCACCGGAAGCGGCTTCGGAGCTCTGAATTAAGATTAGCACGAACCCATACTTACCTGACAGCGTCCGGAGGACCTGTCAGCGTTTTTTAAAAAGTTTACCACCATTATGACCTACCACATCGTAACCTACACCGGCCCTTTCGCCTTCATCAAACCATGGACGGCCGTTCGCGATGAGTTGACCTACAGTCAGCAGTTTCTGACGCCTTCCATCATCGAAGGGCTTCGCCAGAAACTTGAAGTATCCGCTATTTTACGCCACCGTTTGAGCTACATTAATTTTGATAAACAACAGGAACAGACAAGGCCTAAACTGATCAAAAAACCGGGGGCGAATTTTGGTATCCTGATGCGGGGCGTTTTGCTTGAACCCGCTTTATCACTTGCATTTCCTTCCGCAGAAGACGCCGGGAAAGCTTTTGAGCAGCATATTTGCCTGTGCCGGAATGAAGATATCCTGTACCCCGATGTGAAGTCCGGAATCCGGGAATGCTCAGAGCAAGAGTTTAACAAAATACCTGGTTTTGAACTTCATCCTGTAGATGATTCCGAACAGGGTTTCATGGTCGGGTATAACCGGTTTGACGATTACAAGCCAATGTATGGCCGACTTGAGATTACTGATGGTGCACTCAGGGAAGCTGCGTTATGAGGTGGGGTTCAGAAAAATATCAGCAGTTACCCTTACTGGCTAAAAGTCCTCGCTATGGAGAGGTGTCTTTGAAAACGCATTTACAGCACGTAGCAGATGCTGCGAGCAAATTTGCTAAAGGAGTGGACTTCGATGCGAGTTTGGCATACAACGGAGGATTGTTACATGATATCGGCAAGGCACATCCAAGGTTTCAGGCCATGGTGCATGGGTATCAGCAACCGGCCTCATCTTTTGAGCAACTGCCCCATCGGCATGAATTGTCATCGGTTTTGTTCTTGCCCATGTTTGAGGAAGAGCACCACCCGGCGTTACTTGAGATGATTATCGCTCACCACAAATCCATCGAAAACGATAAAAAGAATAAGGGTATTCTGGATCTGGTAAATGAAGAGGGTGAGGAGGTGTTGATTGAGTCTCATCTTGGTGAGTGGGATGTTTGGGCACCCCGTGCTGTCTCGGTTCTTAATGAATTGGGAATTCAAGGTGATCCTCCTGATCAGAAAGAAGCCGAAGATGCTCTATTAAAAGCCGTGGATTTTTGTGAGTCCGTTGATCACGGATGGTCGCCCTGGCGGGGCATTTTGATGGGTGCCGATCATTTGGCTTCTGCTTTGGCCGATGAACAGTACCGGTTCATTCCGAACATGTTCGTCAAACCTGAATACACCAACATGTTCCCGCCGAGTGAGTTATTCCCACTGTCTAAGAAAGATTACAGCGATGACCGGCCTCACAGTCTGGTTGTTGCCCCTACCGGAGCCGGTAAGACCGATTATTTATTACGGCGAACTTGCGGCCGAACCTTTTATGCACTTCCGTTTCAGGCATCTATTAATGCGATGTTTCAGAGGATTGATGAATTGACACCTGAGGGCACAGATGTCCGGCTTTTACACTCTTCATCCGGGCTGCTGGACGATATCGACCGGCATGAACAGCAATTACAACCGTTTGTAGGTGCATCGGTTAAAGTACTGACTCCGCATCAGATGGCGTCGTTGGTATTTTGTAATCTGGGCTTTGAATCCATGCTTCTGGATGTTGAGGGGTGTGATATCATCCTTGATGAGATACATACCTATAGTGATGTAAGTCAGGCCATGGTGATTGAGATTGTGAAGGTACTTCGAAAGCAGAATTGCCGGATTCATATTGGTACTGCGACAATGCCGTCTTCTTTATATCAAAATCTTTTTGAGTTGCTCGGCGGAAAAGATGCCGTTTGTGAGGTGTCGCTACAGGAAGAAGAACTCCAAACCTACGATCGCCATATCGTCCATAAAATTGATGACGATTCTGCATTGGATAAAGTTGGCGAGGGACTGGAAAAAGGTGAAAAAGTACTGGTGGTCTGTAATACCGTCGCCGATGCTCAGCAAACCTATGAAGACTTAACAGACCGTTTTTCCGGTTTCCCATCCATGTTGATTCACAGCCGGTTTCGAAGAAAAGACCGGGCTCAAAGAGAGAAGGAGTTAAAAGAACATTATAACGAGTTGCAGGAACCTTGCTTTGTGGTATCAACTCAGGTGGTTGAGGTCAGTCTTGATATCAGTTTTGATCGGATGGTCACTCAGGCAGCCCCGTTGGATGCATTGATTCAGCGGTTTGGTCGAATAAATCGAAAAAGAGTCGCACCGGAAAAGCGAACCCGCAAACCGGTTTATGTAATCGAGCCGGCGGATCGAACACTACCGTATAAAAAAGAGGTAGTGCAACGAAGTTATGACCAATTGCCTGATGATGAAGTCTTGTCTACTGTGCAGCTACAGAAAATGCTTGATCAGGTATATCCGGAAATCGAAATGACGCGGATTCAGAGTCAGGTGATGTGGGAGGGGGATGAAGTTTTACTGAAGAAACTTTCCAATGTAAGTGAGCCTGTTCTGATGAATCTCCTCGAAATTGATTCTGTCGCTTGCATCCTATCGGAGGACCGGGACGCCTACACAGAAGGTGATTGGAAGCAGCGGCAGTGGCTGGAGATTCCCATCAGCGAGAAGAGTTTGTATAAGATCAAACCGCACCTGGAAAAACTGAATGGCTACGGAAGCGAACCTTATGTAATGCCGGATCAAATTGAATATGACCGGTTGGGTTTAGTGTTGAAAGCTCAGGAACAATTTATTTAAGCGCCTATGTACACCGCAGATATCGGCAGAAAGTTCATTCAACTGTATAATCAGAAACATGGCAAAAATGTGAGTGCCGAGGAGTTTTTTGAGGAGGAATTTTTCCCGCTCTTTTTCAATACGGAGGATCATTTGCACTTGATGCAGGTAACCAACTCGTCTTTTTTTCAGAAAGTATCTAAGAAAGAACGTGAAAGCGGGTTACCGGAGCCGGAGATTAAGAAAAACCGATTCATGCAACAACTTGAAGCCGTATCAAACGGAAAGCAATCGGTTAGTGGAGCTACCGGCGTAGGGTATATGGCAGGGGAGATGGAAAAAAGTACTTCCGGTCAGGTTACAACCCTCGAGTACGAAACAGACAAAACTTCATTGCTAAACTCATGGTTTGGCGGAGCCCTGG
>SLJN01000038.1 GCA_007135115.1 Balneolales bacterium | reverse complement strand
CTTTTTCAGGTTCGGGGCACTTTCATAGATGATCTTAATGGGCGTGTCACTCGCATTAAACCTGAACTAACGGAGTATATAAGATGAACAGATTCCCTGAAATCAAAGAGCTCATCGATTCACTTGAAGAGGATATGGACAAGTTCTACAACAAAGGCAACAAAACTGCCGGAACCCGGGCTCGAAAAACGCTTCAGGAATTGAAAAAGCTGGCTCAGGACATTCGGGTTGATATTCAGGAAAAGAAAAAAGATTGAGAGCTTAAGTCAGCCTGATCTAACATTACCGCATATTTAAAAAGGCGCCATTGCAGATTACAGGATCTGCATGGCGCCTTTTTTATATCACCCGATAGTTTCTAAGGTTGATTAAATCACCTTAAATGACTCATCTGCCGTAGAGGCAATGATAGTTTCTGCCATTAACTCGGTAAGGTCCTGCACATCTTTTACCGATACCATTTCGACCGGCGAATGCATATAGCGCAGGGGCAGTGAAATAAGCGCACAAGGAATACCGGTTTTTTGGTGAAAGATGCTGTCGGTATCCGTTCCGGTACGTGCGCCGGCGGCTTCATGCTGAATTGTAATATTTTTGCGTCCGGCTACATCTTCAACTTTGTGGGTTAACACCGGGTGAGCAGCGGCGCCATGTGTCAGTACCGGACCGTTGCCGATCTTAACCGTCCCGTGCTCCTTTTGATTGATGCCCGGGCTGTCCGTAGCATGCGTTACATCGGTGATTATAGCCGCATCCGGATGGAGCCGGTAGCTCATCATACGCGCGCCGAATCCGCCGATTTCTTCCTGAACCGCGTTCAGCGCTGCAACATTGACGTTCAGGGAGTCCCTGCGGCTTGCCAATGTTCGAAAGGCTTCAGCAATCACATACCCGCCGATGCGGTTATCCAAAGCACGCCCGATAAGCCGGTCATCATTGATCATCTCGTGCTGATCCACGTAGGTCACAGGATCGCCAACCTGCACCAGTTTTTCCGCCTCTTCTTTGTTGCTAACTCCTAAATCAACAAATAAATCCTTCCAGGCGGGTTGTTTATTAGAGCCGTTTTTTTCCTGCAGATGGATTGCCGTATGGCCAATCACACCACTAACCTGACCTTCACGGTTGTGAATAATGACCCTACGCGCCCTGGCTATGGTCGGGTCACTTCCACCAAGGCGGTTGAGATAAATGAAACCGGATTCATCAATATGCTGCACCACCATGCCGATTTCATCACAGTGAGCCTCCAGCATGATCGTCGGCGCTTCCGGGTTGATGTCCAGAAAGGCAGCCGCAGAGCCATAAGCATCGGTTTCCGTGCGATCAGCGACCGCTTCGGTGTATTCGAGCCAGATTTTCTGTCCCTTGGCTTCATGACCAACCGGGCTCGGGGTACTCAGTAGTTTTTCAAGGAATTCGTATTTTTCTTCTTCCAGCATATAATATTTTCAGTGAATTGAATTTTATCTTTTCAAAAATTGTAATTGATCACACAACACAATCGAAGGTCAGAATATAGAATTTCATGAGCAAATAATAAGTGCCCCTCCCTTTTTATTACTCCTATTCCCAGGGACCTTCATTAACACATGAATACAGGCTGACCAGATATTATTTCCACATGGATAAAAGTAAGAAATACAAGATATTTACCGATCCCGTCCACGGCTTTATCGGCGTTCCCAAAGGCACCGTTTTAAATCTGTTGGATCACCCCTACATCCAGCGCCTCCGGCGGATTCGTCAACTGGGATTGAGTTATTTTGTTTTTCCGGGTGCCGAACATTCCCGGTTTTCCCATGCGCTGGGTGCGCTCGGATTGATGATCAAAGTGCTCAATAACCTACGTGAAAAAGACACCACGATCAGCCGGGAGGAGTACGAAAGCACGCTTGCGGCTATCCTTTTACATGATATCGGTCATGGGCCCTATTCGCATACCCTGGAACATACGCTGATCCGCGACTTCCATCATGAGATGATGACAACAGCTCTCATGCACAAGCTGAACGACGAGTTTGACGGGCGGCTGTCCACCGCACTGGAAATCTTCACCGGCAATTATCCAAAAGCATTTTTACACCAGCTGATTTCTTCCCAACTGGATATCGACCGGCTGGATTATCTGAAGCGCGACAGCATCCACACCGGCGTCAGCGAGGGCTCGGTTGGTGTGGACCGTATCATCAAAACCATGCGGGTTCACCAAGGCAACATTGTCATTGACGGCAAAGGCATTTATGCGGTTGAAAATTACATCACCGCCCGTAGGTTGATGTACATGCAGGTGTACCTGCATAAAACTGCTTTGAGTGCGGACAAACTCTTGCGGGCGATTTTCCGCCGGGTTCGCAAGCTTCTGGATGAGGGCGCCAATCTTTATTTCAGCTCCCCGGCAATGGAGTACTTTCTGGTCAAACGCCCGAGAGCCGCAAAAGGCATCAGTGATGAGTTGATCCGCAATTTTGTGATGATTGATGACTCCGACATCCAGCTCTGCATTAAATACTGGCACTATCACGAAGACCCGATCCTGGCAGATCTATGCCGCCGTTTCTTGAACCGGCAGTTTCTGAGAACAACCTTTTTCAGAGAAAAGCCCAATGAGGAGCTGATCGCCAAGCATCATGACCAAACAGCCCGCCAGCTCAAGAATATGGGGCTCCCCCATGACGATGACGCGGTCTCCTATTATGTCTTCCACGATTACAGCTATAGCGAGGCCTACAAATACCAAAATGACGGCATTTGGATCATGGACAACTATAACGATACCGCCATTGAATTTTCCCGCGCCGCCGATACCCGCAATATCATTGCCATGACCGAGCCGGTCGTCAAGCATTACGGTGTGCATCTGAAAGAGCTGGATTTCCGGAAGGACAGTGCGGTGTCGGTGCGGTGATGGGATTTATTCCTCACTTTCAACCAACAAAGCCGCCCTGATCTGAAAATAGCTGTATTCCTCATTCAAATGTTCGCGAATAGGCCTTAGATAGGGCTGACCGACATCTTTTTTTGCTTGTCGGATTTTTGCGAGATCCTGCTTATTTATAAAATCAAAAGGATCGACCTCACCTTCTTGAATCAGTTGGGATAAATGATCCTGAATAGTAGGAGGTTTCAAACTCCGGGTTTGCGCTATCTCTTCTATGGACTTTCCGGATCTATAAAGTTCAAGGGTCTCCAGCAATGTAGAACCGCTTGTCTTTTTTCGCTTTTTCGGTTTTGACGCTTTTTTATCGGCTTTGGTTTCCAACCGGCTTCGGTGTTGATCGAGATCAATTCCCTCACTTTTTACGTGTTTCCGGATCACCTTCAGCAGCTCTTCGCCGAACTGCTCAACCTTTTTGCTGCCAATCCCGTTGATTTTGGCCAATTCGTACTCACTGACCGGCATATAGGTGGCCATTTCAATCATGGTGACATCGGAAAATATCATGTAGGAAGCCAGGTCGAGTTTATCAGCGAGGCTTTTACGGACATACCAGAGTTTGGCTTTCAGGGCGGAATCCATGTAGATGGAAGTACCCATCGGCTCCTTTCCGGATGAAGTTTTGACCTCTTTCGGGGGGATCAGCCAGACAGCCTCCTCACCACGAAGCACTTTCCAGCTGTTTTCATTCAGATGAAGTGTTGGGTACTGATCATCACTCTGTAAAATCCATCCCTCACTGATCATCTGGCGGATGTAAAACATCCAGCGGTTTTTGTCGAACTCGGTGCCAACCCCATAGGTTTTGAGTGATTTTTGATGCTCGGGGATTTTCTTACTTTGCGAGCCGGTCAGGAAATCCGCTATGTAGTTTATTCCGTAACTGCGATCCAATCGGGCAATAGCTGAAAGTACTTTTTGTGCCGGAACCGTGCCGTCAAAATATTCGGCGTCATCCAGGCAGGTGTCGCAGGAGTTACACTTGCCGTTATGCGGCTCCCCGAAATAATTGAGCAAATATTGGCGGCGG
>SLJN01000070.1 GCA_007135115.1 Balneolales bacterium | reverse complement strand
TGAATAATCACTGAGATAACCACTGAATGATTGTGGGGCGAAATATAGCCCCATTTCAAACGCATCCGAGACAAGATCGTGGCCAGGGTCGCGAATCTCTCTTTGCTCGTGATTTCGATTTATCTGATATAAGAGTTCTTCAATCTGATTGGCTATCTCATCCGCTAATTCATGATCATCGTGATACGTTAATGAAATATCCGGGCGATCCTGAGCCATCGCACTATTCATCAGACTGATGATCAGAACTGGTATAAGCAACAATAGTTTAGTTTTCATGCGACTACAATTTGAAATCAATTTGAATATTTTCCGAGTTATTTAACCAACATCATTTTCCCGGTGACTATGGAGTTACCGTCCGAAAGGCGATAAATATATACTCCACTGGCATGCTGACTTCCGTTAAATTGGGCAACATGCCAACCCTTGGGTTGATGATCGTTCACCAGTACCTGAACCTTTCTGCCCAAAACATCAAAAATTTCGAGGCGCACGTCACTATCTTCCACAAGTGCATAGCGGATATTGGTATCAGCATTAAAAGGGTTAGGATAATTCTGTTTTAGCGTAATTTCGTCAGGTAATAAGCTATCCTGAATATCCTCAAGGTATGCCTGGTTACCCGTAAATACCGAATACGTTACTTCGGGTTCGGAAACAGAAACTTCCGCAGTGTCAGCGTCCATTAGTAGGTGTGACTGATTTGTGACCGGGTTCGCTAATAATACGGCAGCTTCTGAGCTAAGGCCTGCCATATCGGCCTTCCAAATTAACTGTTCACCCACCGGCGCTTTTACGGTCATGTAATATTCAGAGCCGGTTTCATTGAAACTGCTTTGAAATCGACGAAAAATATCGGCGCGACCATCGGACTTCTCATTACCGGAAATTGCCAGACCATATCGAACCATTTCCATACCCGGATGTCGACCGTTATTTGAGCTGTTGTTATATTCGATATGAGTAGAAGTCGTCAATTTGTCGTCATTGCCGTTGATAAAACTACCCATGATACTAATTCGGGAATCTTGTTCGGCTATTTGCTCTTCACCATTCCCATCTGATACTTGGACTCTATTAGACTCAGGTGAATAGGGGATTGCGAGTTCATCTAAATCCCAGTCAGGATCATTGAAGAAATAATATCCAACACCTGGTTCCATTTCATCACTTTCATGATATGCCTGATCGTAACCCAGCAGATCTCCGCTGATATCATTAAAATCGAGCACTTCCTGCCAGCTGATTGGATCATAAAAGGGATTGGAAATAATATTCCAGCCTGAGTTTACACTAATCAGAAATATATCATGATCATCCGGTATAATTGGAGTTGATTCGGAATTGAACTCCACGGTATCATGACTGTAAACCCAATATCCTTTACCTGGAGTAAAGGAAAATGCATTGTCTTCCGGGTCATATTCATCATAATAGTCCGTATCTCCTCCCGCATCCCGGAACGCGCGCCAGTCATCTTTGTAATCACCGGGCATAAGCTGATCGAAGCCAAATCCATCATCACCCGGCAAACCCAGAAGCTGATAATCAGATACGTCAACATCTTCTCCTTCCCGACCAAAGGCGATAGATAAATCAACCTCTGATGGCATCGGGTTGCCTCTTGTCACGAATTCTGAACTGTTACTCCAATCAGAGCTGGTGATTTCGTCCTGAAGCCTGACTCGCCAGGTGTAGATCTGCTCCGGCAGTAATGAACTTACATCAATATTTTGATGATCACTTTCCAGTTCAATTTCTTCACCGTCCTCATCGACCAACTCAATTTCAAACCGGGTTTCACTATGAACTGTAGACCAGACCAGCGTTGGTGCGGTACTGATATCTTCAGCATTATCATCAGGGAACTGTGTAACAGGCGGCTGTGCCTCAGTTACAAAAGTACCTGTAGTCGACCATTCGCCGGTTCCACCTGAGTTATGTGCTCGCACTCTCCAGAAATAGGCTGCATAGTGATCCAAGGTTGCGGATGCTGTAAAACTGTTTTCCTCCAGATCTACTGCATCTTCCACAATTTCGATAAAATCAACATCGCTGGAAACCTGGAATTCATAGGTAGATGCTCTTTCTGATTCCACCCATTCAAAATCCGGCTGCACCGGAATTGAACCTGTAGAATCAATAGGCGCTGTCAGCTCGACTTTGGAAGGTGGCATTGGTATAGTCGTGAAGGTTGCGGTATCAGACCAATTTCCATTACCTCCGGTATTAACTGCACGTACCCGCCAGCTGTATTCGGTTTCTTCGGATAGATCTTCGGTGACCTGAAAATCAGTATCATCAAGACCGCTTTCGTCATACAGAAGATCATCAAAGTCGGAGCCTGCAACAAGTTGTAACTGATAACTTTCGGCACGGTCGGTAACCTGCCAGTTAAGCTCCGGCTGCAATTCGATGTCTATTGCAGCGTCTTCAGGATTATTAAGTACTACAGCCGGTGGCGGCTCTGGTATCGTCAGAAAAGTAAAAGGCTCTGACCACTCACCGGTTATACCCTCATTATTTCCCCGAACTCTAAAGTAATGGTCGTTATCCCAGTCCAGTTCCTGTTGCGCGGTATAACTCAGATCCTCAATGCCGGTGATATCTTTTACTTTGCTCGCGTCATCAAAGTTGGTTTCTGTAGCCACCTGTAATTCATAAGTAGTGGCACGGTCAGCTTCTTCCCAGCTGAAGTCCGGGAGGATACTAATCTCCTCAGACTCATCTTCCGGGCTTAATAGTGCGACCTGTGGGGGAGAAGTATCGTAGGTTATAGTAAACTCGGCTTCTTCGTTACCATTACCAGCTTCATCCGTTGCAGAAGCCTCTGCAATTAGAATGCTCACAAGGCCATCTTCCTCCGGACTTACTTCTACAGCATATTCGGTAGGCGAAATGGTTTCAAATTCTGACAAATCAGCGTTATCTGCTTGAAGATCCTGCAGCTCCAGGGTGGAAACTTCCTCACTGAATGTAACGGTTAGTGTGAACGTATTAGCAAATGTAGGATCGTTGGTATCCGCGTCAAAAGTGAGCACCGGTGGTGTTCTATCAGACGTGACTTCCAGGACATCGGAAACCAGATTGGTATTTTCCGCTTCATCCCGGGCCACATCTTCGGGGATTTGTAGAGTGATGAGACCGTCATCATCAGGGGCTGCGTTTACCGTAAACTCGGTATCGCCATCTGAGCCGCTCAGCTCGGATAGTTCGGCATTACTGACTTCAATATCACTCATTTCAAAGTCGAAGACCGGCTCCGAAAAGGTGATGTCGATCTCGAAGTTATCTGCATTGGTTGGATCGGATTCATCGGTGGTAAGAACGACTTCCGGCGGAGTGCCGTTGAAGGTAATTTCAAAAGCATCATCGGATGCCTCGCTCTGATTTCCCGCTTCGTCCTGGCCAAATTCAGCGTTTACGCTCAGGCTAACCAACCCGTCGGACTGCGGAACCACCGTGGCGATAAACTCCGTGTTGTCGGAAGTGGTCAGTTCATCCAGTTCCGCATTGGTGAGCGACAATTCCGAATCGTCGAACGAATCAAGTTGCTCGCTGAATACAATTCGAACGTCAAGAGGGCTCTGATTGGTGGGGTCATCCAGCGCATCGGCGGCTTCCAGTGTAATTACCGTTGGTGCGGTGCGGTCGGAAGTGATCTCGAAGGCATCGTCGGCCTGCTCGTTGTCGTTGCCGGCGGCATCCCGGGCGGCGCCTTCGGGCACGTCCACGCTCACCAGTCCGTCGCCATCGGGGGCAACGGTGACGGTGTATTCGGTATCGCCATCATTGCCGGAGAACTCCGAAAGCCCGGCGTTGCCTGCGTCAATATCATTGATTTCGAAGTTGAAGACCGGCTTGGAAAAGGTAAAGGTGACCTCAAAATCATCCGAATTGGTGGGATCTTCTTCATCGCTGGTAATCGCTACCGTCGGCGGGCTGATGTCGTAAGTAATGGTGAACTCATTCGAAGCTTCATTCTGATTGCCGGCTAAATCGGTTA
>SLJN01000356.1 GCA_007135115.1 Balneolales bacterium | reverse complement strand
GAGTACGACGGCGGCAAAAACTACCAGGATGACAAACGCCCATGCCGGGTAGCGCCACTTGCCCAATTCATATAATTCCGGATATCGTTTGCTGCCTGATCCGATCCGGTGGAAAAATAAGCCTTTAAGCAGCCGGTACTCCATCAATAGAACGAATCCGGTCATGCAAAGTAGCATCAGCGCGAGCCAGGCGGCGTAGAGGCGGTCATAAGAAGATTCATACTGAATATAAATGGCGTGGCTGAAGGTGTCGAATCGCATCAGTGAGACTGCCCCAAAATCCCCGAGGACATACAGTCCGATGATGAGGCTTCCGGCATAGTAAGCCGGGCGGAGCTGGGGTAAAACTACGGTGAAAAAGGTTCGCAGGGGATGATATCCAAGAGATCGCGCAACTTCTTCATAGGCAGGATCCAATCCCATCAGCCCGGAGCGCAAATTGAGGTAGAGGTATGGATAGGTATAAAGCGAGATCGCGGTCAACGCTCCCCAGTAGCCGCTCAAACGTGGGAGGTCAAGGTCAAATAGTCGGGCAAGGGTACCGTCAGCGCCGCTCAGACCAAGCAGGGCATAGGCCAGAACATAGCCGGGAATAGCCAGCGGCATGACGCTTAACAGAGTCAGAAATGCTTTTCCTCGTATGCGCGTGCGGGTGGTAAGCCAGGCCATCGGGAGCGCAATTATGGAGGTGGTTATCAACACCCCGACGGTTAAAAACAGCGTATTCAGGAATAATGTGAAATTGCGCTGTCGTAAAATCAGATCGAGTGATTCTGAAAAATCGGCCTGGAAGGCGCGGAGGAACAAATAAAACAGAGGTATAATCACCCCGACCCCGACCATGATTGCCGGGGCTAAAAAGTACCACGGAGGCCACGGCCTATTTGATTTCCCGGCTATAATAGCCCGACCTCCCTCAGTAGTTGCAGGGTTGCGTCAAGATCTTCCAGATCGTTCAGGTCGAGCTCCGGGTTGACCTGGCGAATATCCTCAAGGCTGGTTCCGTCCGGCGTCAATTCAAGTCCTTGAATAACCGGGTATTCGAAATTTTGTTCTGCAAACCATTTTTGCGCTTTTTCATCCAGCAGAAAAGCTGCGAATTGGCGTGCAGCCTCTTTGTTTTCAGAATGATTCAAAATTCCGATTCCCGAGACATTGATGAGGTTGCCGGGGTCTCCCTCTTCAAAGAAGGTCTGATCGACCGGGTAGTCTTCGTCGGATTCTAAATAGCGGAACAAATAGTAGTGATTGGTGATGGCCAGGTCGATTTCACCAGCGGAAATAGCCTGAATCAAAGCATTGTTATTCGAATAAACCTGTGCGTCGTTGGACTCCATGCCCAAGACCCACTGACGGGTTTCCGATTCTCCTTGTGAGGCCCGCATAGCGGTTAAAAATGATTGAAAAGAGGCATTTGAAGGTGCCCAGCCTACACGGCCTTGCCATTTTTCATCGGTAAGATCATAAACGCTGGCGGGGAGGTCATTTTCATCAACGCGGCTTTTGGAGTAGGCCAGAACCCGGGCACGTCCGCTTGTGGCAACCCATGTCCCATCCCGGCTTTGAAATTCTTCAGGCAGCTTGCCGAGTAAATCCTCCGGGAGCTGTTCAAACCTGTCCGCGCGGTGGATAGCTCCGAGAGCGCCGGCGTCCTGTGACCAAAAAAGATCTGCCGGCGAACGGTCGCCCTCTTCCATTAATGCCATGGACAGTTGCGTAGAGCTGCCGTAACGGACATTCACATTGATACCGGATTCTTCCTCAAAGTCTTTGACTAAATCTTCGACCAAAGCTTTACTGCGCCCGGAATACACCGTAAGAGAATCATCAGGGGTACAACCGAAAACCAGAAGTAATAAAGAAATAATTGCAGGGTAGCTGAATAGCCAGGATCGCATAATAATTTTGAAAACTTATCTTTTTTAAGATTAAATCTAAATAAATATACGAAAAAACACCTGCCTCAGGAATAGCAATTTTGCAGTATTCACCACATCGGGGTGAATGAGGGTTAAAGCCAAGTGGTAGTACTCTGGTAAAATTAAAATCCGCCTAAGCCGGCTTCTTCCATTACATCCATGGAGTCATCGACATCCAGAAGACTACCCAGAACGGCTTGTTGTTCGTCGACTTCTTTTTCGGGTAGCTGTTGCATGAGGTGCATCATAGAAAAGATGTGTGATTCATAATTATCCAGATACTCCTCTGCAAGCGGTTCGACGGGATCGGCATCTACATCGAGTGGATCAATTGGCTGACCGTTTTCCCAGAACCGGTAACATAAATGAGGACCGGTGGCCAGTCCGGTGCTTCCCACATAGCCGATCAGGTCACCTTGTTCTACTTCCACTCCGGGTTGGATACCCTCGGCAATACGGTTAAGGTGGAGGTAACCGGATTCGTGCTGTGAATTATGGCGGATACGAACAAAATTTCCATTATTTCGCTCATAATGAGCCTGGTTGATTGTGCCGTCTCCAACAGCATAGACAGGCGTACCGGTTGGAGCTGCATAATCAATTCCGTGGTGTGGCATATTGCGGCCGAGCACGGGATGATACCGGTTATCGGTAAAGTGGGAAGAGATCCTTGAGTAGCGCAGCGGTGCTCTTTTATAACTTTTCCTCAAAGAGTTGCCGGCTTCATCATAGTAATACTCATTGCCTTCTTCCTCATAGCGAAAGGCAAAGAAGTTTTCATTGATATGATTGATATGAGCTACTTTAATATTACCAATTCCGATGGGTTCACCTTCTAATAAATGTTCTTCATATATGATCCGGAACTCATCCCCTTGCCGGATTCGGTGAAAGTCGAGTTGCCACGCAAAAACCTGGGCGATTTCGTAGGCGAGCTCGGTGCTGTGGTTCCTTGCACGTAAAGTTTGATACAGCGATCCTTGGATTTGCCCATCAGCATAACGTAGCCGGGTTTCGGTATCCCGGTTGTTGTTTGAAACCATGAGGGAATCAGAGGATAAATCTACATGGGTATAATGAAGGCGGTTATGTTGATAGATGATATGCTGAAGATCACCGGTGCTATCGGCATTATGGTAGAAGCGCACATTACGACCGCTTACGATCCGTCGAACATTGAATTCGGGCTGAATTTCCCGGCTTAAATTGTGGGCATGGCTACGCGAAAGTCCCTGTCTCTCAAGAATTCGGGTAAAAGTGTCACCGGGTC
This sequence comes from Balneolales bacterium, assembly GCA_007135115.1. Classification (GTDB taxonomy): domain Bacteria; phylum Bacteroidota; class Rhodothermia; order Balneolales; family Natronogracilivirgulaceae; genus SLJN01. The sequence goes on along the minus strand of SLJN01000356.1, from coordinate 822 downwards.
GGACCCGTTCTTCCTGAACCTCTATATCATCAATTTCAATTCCGAACGTATCGGTTTCGACTTCTACCGTTTTTTCTGTAGACGTTGAGTCGGCTGATTCTGCCTGAAGTTGATGATCATCTTTAGCGTCGGGATTATGGGTTTCAAAATCACAACCCACCATACCGAAAAACAAAATCACAGTCAGAACAGACCCAAATTGGACGTAGCTCATGTCGAATTTTTTGGGATGAATCTGGAATCGCTGAATTCTAATTGCTATAACGACCTAATATAAAGCGACGTTCATCATAATGAAATAAGTCATTTGCAATAGATTTCCCTCTGTAACAACTGGTTATGTTATGGGAAGTATTGCTGCATTTTGTAATAATTGTTTAAAAGTTAACCGGATAATGAGTGATTGTGGGTGCTTATCCCAGAAATTATCAACAAACTTTTAAAATAATGTTTCAAAACTTTTGAGCCATTATCAGTCTGAGAGACGCTTCAACAACCGCTGGAACCGCCGAACGGCTGCTTAATTTGTGCCTGTTAGAAAACAGGAAGTGACGTAAGAAAACGCCAATATCTGATCCGGACGATGCAGTATATTCGGTAATTTAGGTAATTGAGGGCCCATAGCATCCAATGGAGCCAACTACCCATTTCCTTAATCTACTTACTTACCCTAATTACCTTTTGGTTCCAAATGGCATCATGAGTTTTCTTATAGACACTAATTATACAATCAGAACAGCAAGAATGCCATTAAACACTCGGGGAAATGATTAGCCATTCAGAAGCATCCGTTTTATCTTTGACCCACTAAAACATGCAATT
>SLJN01000114.1 GCA_007135115.1 Balneolales bacterium | reverse complement strand
CCTCAGTTTCGCAGATATCCACAGCCGGTACGAAACCACCGGTTGTGGTTACGTCCGTCATCTTGCGGACAAGATTCTGAACATCATTACCAAAGGCGTGAAGCCTTCTTTCCATTTCACGGGAGAAATCACTCATAAGAGATCATTTTTATTTGTTATCCACCCGAATGACAACTTCGATGCCAAGATTGGCACAGCCCAAAATTCCTGCCGTATTGTCACCTTATCTGTTGAAGTTCTCACACTCTGTCAGCCTAAGTCTTTTGCGGTGTGACAGAGTTTCTTGATGGTCCTGCACATCTGCAATCTGAACTCTGCAATCAACAATCTGATATCTATCGGATTAGGCGAGATGTATAGATTGAGAAACCTTGGGCGTGCATAGCAATCACTTCAATAGTGCAAGAGATAGCAGATTTGTGATTTCAGATTGCAGATTCGGGAAGAAAAGGACATTCTACCAAATACTTCTTAAGAAACGCTTTCCATATCTTTCCAGAAATCCGGATAAGATACGGCAGCGGCTTCAGCTTCGTGAATAGTGCAATCTCCATTACTGCATAAGCCCATAACGGCAGCCGTCATGGCTATGCGATGATCATCCCGGGAGGTTCCTTCAAATGGTTTAAACCTTCTTCCCGACTCTCCTGATATTTCAAGACCGTCTTCAAACTCCTGAATTTCAACACCTGCAGCTTTTAAAATTTCACTGATCGCAGCAATCCGGTCGGTTTCTTTGTGGCGAAGTTCCGAAGCATGCCTGATCGCAGATGTGCCTCCTGCACAAGCCATTGCCACCGTTAGTACGGGTAGTTCATCAATTGCATTGGGAACCTCCCACGCATGAATCTCAGTGGGCTGTAAGTCAGAGGTCTTTACGCTGAAATCGGCAACCGGCTCTTTTCCCTCATATCGTTCGTTGCTGACTTCAATCCGGGCTCCCATGCGCTTAAGGATGTCCATCAGGGCAGTCCGGCTCGGGTTTATGCCGACGCCTTTCAGTTGCAAATCAGCCTCCGGGTGTACCGCTCCGGCCACCAGCCAAAATGCAGCCGACGAAAAATCTCCGGGAATCCGCATTGATTGTCCGGGGATATCATGGCCTAAAGATGAATAAATGAATTTTTTATCGCCCCGCTGCTTTACTTCAAGCCCCAGCATTTTTTCGGTGTGATCGCGGCTCGGAATACGCTCAATCACTTCGGTCGGAGATTCTCCGAAAAGACCGGCCAAAAGTACGCACGATTTCACCTGAGCAGACGCCACCGGCAGCTCAAAACGAATAGGCTGAACCGGCATGGGTTTTTCAATACGGAGAGGAGGGTAGGCATCCTCTCGCGCTGATATGCTTAACCCCATCTTTCGCAGCGGTTCAATGATGCGCTTCATGGTTCGGCGGCTGAGAGAATCATCCCCTTGAAGCGTTGCGGGAACACCAGCACCGGCAAGTAACCCTGTGAGCAGACGCATGGTTGTGCCGGAGTTGCCGCAATCAAGAACTGATGCAGGTTTTTGGAGACCTTTTCTTCCTACTCCTTTGATCTCAACCCGGTCATTCTCTTGAGTTATCGGAACCCCAAGTTGTTGCATGCAACTTAAGCTGGACTGCGGATCCTGAGCGGCAGGATAGTTGCTGATGTGGCTCACCTCATCACTTATCGAAGCGAAAAGCGCCGCCCGGTGAGCAATTGACTTATCCGGCGGAATGGTAATTTCCCCGTTGAGTTTTCGTGCCGGCGATACTGTTTTTTTCATATCAGCCGGATTGCAGATAGGTTCGTGCCTGGTCAGCTGCTTCCGTATTGGGGTAGTTGTCTACAACATCTTCAAGGACGCTCTCAAACCGGGAGGTATTTCCCTGTTCCCGATACGATTCGGCCTGACCCACCTTACTCCAGGCTACCCAGTGATCGTGTGCCTCAAATAACACCGAAACCCGGCCATACATTTGAATGGCTTCGTCGTAACGTCCCTGATTTTGAAAAACCTGTCCGAGACGGTACTGAGCTTCTGCGCCGACCTCTCCGGTTTCGCTGTCTGCAATCGAGCGGAAAATTTCCCGGGCTTCATCATACTCACCGTTTTCAAGGTGGATGCGACCCATACCCACTCTGTTGCCGGGATGATCAGAATCAATTGCCAAGCCATCTTCAAAAGCGTCACGGGCCTGATCGGCATTGCCGTTAGCAAGATGAGCTCTGCCGAGACCCGCAAGTGCCTGCAGTCGCAACCCGCCATCTAAATCAGCCAACTGCTGATATGACTCTACGGCCTGGCTATAATCACCTCGTAAATATTCGAGTTCGGCTTTATTCAGCAGAGCCGGACCTACCCGATCAGAGTTGGGGTACTCGCTGATTAATCGATTATAAGCCTCAATGGCTTCGCTATCTTCATCCATTCGTTCATAGGACTCTGCGATATTAAACCAGGCTTCAGGTATTCGCTCTTCGATATTCGTCACCCGGATATACTGACGAAATGACGATATAGCCTGTTCATAATCGCCGGCCTGAAAGTAGGTTTCCGCTTGACGAAACCGGAGCCGGTCTGCCGTTTCAGGTGGGATGTTGCGTCCAAGAAAATCTTCAAGTATTTGTGCAGCCCGCTCATCTTCACCGATGGCATCCAGCGAAAACTGAATTCCGTTAACCGCTTCGATCACATAGTCGCTATCGGGGTAGTTATCCAACACTTTTTGATAGGCTTCAACCGCCTCTTCGTAATCGTTGGCATTATAGTGCGCATCACCAATATTATGCTGTGCACGCGCAGCCCAGCTGGAATTCGGGAATCGCTCAATCACTTCCTCAAACTCTTCGATGGCCTGACCGTAATTCCCCGAGAGAAAATAAATATAGCCGATGTTATACATGGCCTGCTCACGCAGTGAGCTTTCCGGATAAACCCTCAGTAGCTGCCTGAAATTCTGGACCGCTTCGAAAGTTTGATCATTTCGGTAATAACTATTGCCAACCTGAAACTTGGCATAATCCCCGCCGCGATCTTCATCGGTTACCTGTTCGTAGTAGGAAATAGCTCTACTGTATTCTCTGGTGGCATATAGCGCATCGCCCAAACGTAGCTTGGTATCTACATCATAGGGGAACATTTGAACCGGAGGCGGGTCATAGTCGTTCAAAAATGCCAGTAAGGGATCAACAGCTTCTCCAAAACGATTTTGCTTAAAAAATGCCCATCCGAGTGAATATTTGGCAGCACCGGCAAACTCATGTTCGGGGTAGCGATCCAGAAAACGGGCAAACTCATCAGCCGCTGCTTCGAAGTTTCCAAGATTATAGTGGCTGTCGGCGCTCCAGAACAGAGCCTCACCGGCCAGCTCATGATCCATCACGTTTTCGTAAATCTGCTGAAAGTTATGCTGAGCCTGCTCATACGCCTGGTTTTCATACTGCACCCAGGCACGCTGAAATTGAGCCTGTGTTTTCAAATCTGCTTCAATATCCACCAGCTCTTCGGCTTCGGAAAAGGCATCCTCGGCGCGGGTATATTCGCCGTTTGCGAAATACGCCTCTCCAAGCAGCGTGAGAATGCGCCCCGTTTGCTCCAGTTCCATATCTGATTGCATCAGTCTCTGGAGCACTTCAATGGCCTTCACATAGTCATTGTTTTGAAAAGCGGTGATGGCCCACTCATAATAGGCGGTTTCAACCCATTCACCTTCCGTGTAGCGATCACCGAATTCTTCAAAAGCATCGAGTGCCCGTCGATTTCTGCCCGCCAGTTTTTCGTTGATGGCTTTGTAGTAAAGGGCTTGGCGGTTTAGCTCTTCATCGCCCTCACTAACGGCATCCCCGAATGATTCAGCGGCCCAATGGTAAACTTCTTGTTTGTGATAAACCCACCCGAGCCCGTAATGCGCCAGACGGGCTTCATCTTCATCCACCATGTTGATAAACCGGCGGTAGAATGTTGCCGCGCGATCGAGTTCATTTAGATAATTGTAACTCTCCGCAATCAGGTAAACAGCTTTGGACTCGGAACTTCCTTCAAGATGGGGCAGCTCATCCTGTAGTGCTTCGATGGCATCTTCGTATTGCCCCTGCAGGAAGTAAGACTCTCCGAGCACGGTTCCCACTCTGCGAATCATTTCGTGATCGGGATAGCGCTCGCGCAACAGCTCAAATGCTGCTATAGACTCATCGTACTTTTCATTTTCAAGATTCAGGCGGCCTCTGGCATATAAGGCTTTCGGAGCCCAGTCAGACTCCGGGAAGTCATCCGCCAGTGCAAGATAGTAATCCAGGGCCTGATCAAGACTATCTAAATTTGCGGATGACTGAGCCATCCAGTAGTAATTTTTGGCGGCCAGATCATCATCGATATCCCGTTCAAGCACGCGACGGAAGTAGACCAGTGCATCCTCATAATTATTGGCCTGAAAATTTCGATTGGCAAGCTCTTGAAGCAGTTCAGCCGACCTGCGACTACGTGGATAATGCTCAATAAATTCCTCGGCGTACAGGTCGGTGTTAACCGAGTCGGTTTTTACCCTTGAAAGCGTTTGGTAATACGACGCAGCTTCTATAAACGGACTGTTGGGCCTGGAAGCAATGTACCATGCAAAATATTCTTCGGCCTTATCATAAAGGCCTTCCTCGTAGAGTCGTAATGCTTCAAAATATTCCTGATCCGCCGACCTCGGGGGCTCCTGAGCAAATAATGAAGAAGCAAAAAATCCCGTAAAAATGGCTACAGCGAATAATACCTTTGTAAGGGGGCTAATCAACACGTCCTCGGTTTGATCATACTCGGTTATGCAATGCGCATAATATAGAAACTATATAACTGAGTTTCCCCTACTTTGATTACTCTAATTCCCCAAAAAATTTCCAATCTGGCCATTCACGAATTACAAATTCAGGAAATGGATCAATTCATCAGCACGCTCTTCATATTCGTGTGACAGGCTGTACTCCTCACTTTGGCTGGAAACCGTAAATCCGTGTCGATCAAGCGAAGCGGTCACGTGCATGGCATCAGTGGTGTTCAGCTTTACGGATATTCTGTAGGGATCGTATTCTTTTTGGGGTGGCTGAACGGTGAGGCCGAGGATTTTTGTCTTTTCGGATTCAATCAGCCGGACGAGGTCGGAAAGGGTAAAGTCCCTCTGCTGCATTTCTATCAGTAAAGTAGCTCCGGGCTCTTTGATATTTACGAGGTTGACGATCTCCTCGAGCATATCTTCTCGTAAAATCACCCCGATAAATGTTTTTTTCTGATCAACGACCGGCAAAAGTTCCTGCTCATGCTGGAGCATGTAACGAGCAGCATCAAAAATGTGGGTGTCGGGATCGAGTGTGGGAAGCACTTTAGCATTATCCCGGATGGAGCTGGGAGTAGCCTCACGGTTATCGAGAATCTGTGTGCGGGTGATCATCCCAAGAAACTTACGTGTGGTATGATCCACAATGGGCATACTCGACATTCCGTAGCGATCCATCGCTTTAATGGCATCCTCGGCAGAGTCGGCTACTTTGAGCGGTAAAACATCGGTATTTACAAGTTCGAATACCAGCATGGTCGTTGTCTTTCGCTGTAAGAGTTCACTTATTTAACGTAACTGAGATCCTTATCACTCCGTTCAAGTAACCCGTTCAACACTCCGAGATATTTGCGGTTGATCTTAAAGTGTACTGAAATTTTATCCTCATGATACTTCAGCTTATCTATCTGAGCCACATCATGCAAAAAGGATACCACTTTTTGATCTTCCACCGGTAATATCAATTCCTTTTCAATGTATCGCTCCTCAAGCCGGCATGCTACAGCCTCCTTTATGGATTCAAGGCCCATGCCCCGAAGTGCCGAAGCCGGAATAGCATCCGGATAGGCCCGTTTCAGGCCGGCAAGAAATTCGGCATCCTGAATGCCGTCTATCTTGTTAAAAATCATAATTTCGGGCACCTGATCCGCACCTATTTCCCGCAACGTTTCATGTACGGTTTTAATGTAGTCATCCATAAGCGGGGAGGTGGCATCAACAACGTGCAATAATAAATCCGATTCCCGGATTTCATCGAGGGTGGATTTAAAACTTTCGATAAGCCGGTGCGGAAGTTTTCTGATAAATCCTACTGTATCTGAGAGTAACACATCCTCTTTGCCCACGCGTAATTTACGGACAGTAGAATCCAACGTAGCAAACAGTTTATTTTCGACTTTCACGCCGGATTCAGTGAGGGCGTTCATCAGAGAAGACTTGCCGGCATTGGTATAACCCACCAATGATATCCGCAAATTATCGACCCGTCCTTTTCGCTGAACTTTGCGCTGTTTATCGAGCTTTCGAAGTTTTTCCTTCAGCATGGAGATACGTTTGCCAATCAGGCGGCGGTCGGTCTCAATCTGAGTTTCACCGGGTCCCTTTGTTCCAATACCCCCTTTTTGTCGGGAAAGGTGGGTCCAGTAGCGAGTCAGACGCGGCAATAAATATTCAAGCTGCGCCAGTTCTACCTGCGTTTTGGCAGCTGACGTTTTGGCATGAGACGCAAAAATGTCAAGAATGAGGTTACTGCGATCCAGTACCTTGGCTTTGGTACGTTGCTCAATATTACGTGACTGGGTGGCCGTCAGATCATCATCAAAAATGATCGCATCTATCTGTTCTGCTTTTACAAATTCGAGGATTTCATTGAGCTTTCCGCCCCCGATATAGGTACTTGGTTCGGGGTGATCTCTGTTTTGCAGAAATTTTTCTATGGTTTTACCACCGGCCGTTGCAGCAAGCAACTCAAGTTCCTGAATATACTCATCAGCAATGTCTCTCTCGTACTGCATTCCATAAACACCAACCAGTACGACACGTTCCTGTTCCGATTTATGATGAAGTTGGTTTTGAGATGGTATAAAGTTATTCAAACAGAGTTAATGCGTTTGGTTTTAAAGAAATCCTGTGTCTACTTTTTTTTCACTTGCTCTATAGCATCGGTATAAACGACGGCTGGTGAAAAACGACGGCCAAGCTTACGTGATAAGATGCGTTTAAATTCCTCGACTTCCTCATCCGGCACAGATAGTTCAAGACGGATAGGAGATGCGTTTAATTCGTATCCTGAGTTTTGGGGAGTATAAAAGAAGGTAAAATGGGACCCTTGCTCCAGTTTATGTTCCGCATAGTCGCGTATTTGATGCCACGCCACGGTCTGTGAAGGGTCGTTAATATTTTTAACAATGCCGTTATCGGTTATATAACGCTTGGTCATCAAATGGGAGGCCACGAACCAGTTTACCCCGATCCAGATGTAACACAGCATAGCCGTGAGATGTTGGTCAATTGACTGAAACCATACCACTGCGGTCATCACCAACGAAAACGACAGAAATATGGTGGCAAAAAGCGGATATCCGAATAGTTTACCTGATCGCCAAACCTGCTGTACATTTCGAAGACGAACCATGTTGGTGAGCGTAACCATGGCCAATAAGGTCGTGGCTACCGTAAAAAACGCCAGCAGTATCAACTGCAAAGTTTGTAGATGTAATAAACTGACATTCATAGCCACACCTTCATGTGTTACTTTCTGTTCGATATAAACGAGATATGATACATTCCAAAATCAGGAATAAAATTGCAAGCCATATAAACCAGTTCCATATTTCCGTTCCGAATCCTGCTGCCTGCAGGGTGGCATCAATATCGGAGCTGCTCATGGCCGATGCGTCAATAAGTTTAACGAGATTGAGCTCTGATTCTAAGAAGGTTTCGAGTTCTGTCAATTCTAACGTGGAAAAGTCGGATTCCGATATATGTTGATTCACGGCTACGACATTTTCCTGCTCACCTGAGGTTATCGTTGCCAGACCCGGTTTCCAGTCGACCGCATCATCGGTTATCCTTACGCCGCTGCCTGTGAATTCGGCATCGGGTCTCAATTGCAGATCATTCAGATTGATTTCAACCGACGATTCTTCAAAGTTAAAATCCATCTCAAAAGCCGATCCCAACGTATGTGACATCTCCGTTCGATCTTCATACGCCGTTGCATAAAGCGCTGTCCGGTAATAGATCGGAGCGAACAATGGATTCACCGGAAAGTTGGACCATCCGGGATCTACTCCCATTGAAGAAACAATCAACCGGCCGCTTCCGACGCTATGTTCAGTCATCAGAGGCTCTCCCAGATTCGTCTGCAGCACCGTATTGGCACTGCGTTCGCCGGTATCGTAAATCCAATGATGATATATCCTTGGGGTTGTTATCTGAATTTCTTCTTCATCAGTTTTATCAAAAATCTCATCCAGGATGGGGTGGCCCTCTACCAGGCGGTCAAAACCGGCAACTTCTTCAAAATGAGCATAATCCCCGCGCATCCCGGTAAACTGTCCGGCATTCAAATAATCCAGAAAACTGTTATAACCGGCGACTTCGGATGTTCCGGAAGGAAATAGGATCAACCCGTTTCCATCCTGAACAAAGCTTTGAAGATCACTTTCAAGGTACTCAGGTATCCGGGTCAGTCCTTCAAGAATCACTCCGTCGGCTTCAGCGAGCCGGCTGGCGTCGAGGTTTTGAAGTTCTACCGACTCAAATTCCAACTGAGCACTGGTTTCAAGCGCCGCTTCCAGCACGGGTGTCAAATACGAAGCGTATTCCTGATCGGCATGATCTTCATAAACCAATAACATGTTGCGCGTTTCCGGAACTTGTAGCGAAAAATACCGGGTGTTATCAAAACTGAACTGATCTCCATCCAAGCTGGCCTGCCCACTGATGGTCCCGGCCTCTTCAGGAACTACTTCGAATACATAATTGCGCGACTGACCCGGATCCAGCTCCACTTCATACTGACCCACTGACCGGCCTTCGGACTCAAGCTCTACATAGTGATTTACAATCGGATCCTCCCCGTAATTGGTCACCTCGACATCCATCGATACCGGTAGGCCTCTGCTGATGATTTGATTCGGCGACTCTACCGAACTGATCCCCACATTTCCGGAAGATTCCGAACCAACTTTCACGTAGTGCACGGGAGTCTGCCGGCGATCTAAATCATACGACTCCCAATCGAAGTCTTCTATCTTCTCAACACTGGTTTCTCCGCCATCACCAATCCAGTAGATCGTGCCGCCATCCAACGGCGTATCGTTGATTGCATTTGCCGCAAATCGCATACGATCCCGCGTATAATTCCCTTTGTTAACAGGCTCCATTTCTTCAAGGATGGCCAGCGCTTCGTTTCGACTAACGGCTCTGCTGGTTTCCATCTCTCCATGTGTAGGCACAATCATAAAGCGGTCGTCGCTTCCGGCGCGGTCAATGACCTGTTCCGCAAATTCGATGGCTTGTTCGTAATACGGTCCCTCCTCATCGACTTGATCCATCCTCGGGGAGTTATCAATGACCACGGTATACAATATATCCCCGCTACGGGGGTTAAATCCGGTTAGTTGCGGCTCTACAAAAGGCCGGGCAAGTGCAAGCGCCAACAGCAAAACAGCCAATGCCCGCATCGCCAGCAACAGCCATTTTTTAATCTTCAACCTACGGATGGTACTTCGCTGAAGCTCCCGGAAAAATGCGGTGGTAGAAAAAGCCAGCTTTTGAGGTTTTCTCAGGTTGATTAAATGAATGACAACCGGAATAGCCAAAGCAATCAGACCTACAAGAAAGAATGGATTGAGAAAACTCATTTAAATAAAATATCTTAAATTATCGAACCGAGGTTGTATTATTTAACCGTTTTATATATACGCATTATAAGCGGTCAAATTCTAAAGAAAGTTGAGAAAATCACCCGTACATCTATGTCACGTCGAACCCCGACATCTCTGTTAGCTCTTTTCATAAGCGGAATTATCGTCTTTTCCTGCAGCAACATGCCGGACCAGCACTGGTTGAAAGCCGTGCCCGATTATGCGCCGGCTGTCATCATTCATCACGATAACCCTTCAATGCAGGAAGCCGTCGATTTTGATTACATGTCATTTATCCAGGATCTGACCAATTCTGCCATTTCCGTTTCAGCCCAACTTGAAGAAGTCCCCGAAGCCCGCGTGCAGCTTAAGGGTGTCGCTGCCATCCCAACACGGGCCGACAACTGGCGACCTTTATTCATTGCTGATGCCGGTTCCGATTTTCTCTCCAACATCTCCGGTCACTTTTTTCAGGCTTTCGCTGAAAATGATTACAAATTCGAAAATACGACCGTGCACATCCTGCACACTGACGATCGAACCCTTTATGCCGCTCAGCTAAACGATTGGGTGATCTTCTCAGAAAGCAGCTATGCCGTTGAAGAGGGCATCAGAACGTACCTGGGAAAGCGACCTTCTTTTGAATTTTCTGATACCGAACTTGCCGATAGCAACTTCTTGCTCAATTTTCCTCACCTCGACCGCTGGGTAACTCAAAAAGGTGCTGTAAGACATCGCCCACTTTTGAAAGGTCTTTTTGAAGGAACACAACCTTCCCTGTTGCAAGTCAGCACCGGCGGAGACAACGACCGGGAAGTTCGTTTTGAAGGAAATATCCCCACACAAAATCCGCACTCCAATCTTCTGGCTTCACTTCACAGCGAGCCGGGTGCTTTGGTTCTCGACCGGTATATTTCGGGGGATGCAGCCGCTTTCAGCATCACAACCTCAACTCCTCAGGAGTCCCTCCCTTCAGATTTTGAACCGTTTTCCAGACTCGACTCCCTGTTGATCGAACAGCCTGAAATCTATGAAGAGATTGCAGCAACGCTGAACCCGCGAACGGCTTTCGTTGCATTTTCCGATCCGGATGAAGAAACAACCGGTGAGCACATTTATCTGCGGCATCTTAACGACACCCAGGAAATCTTCCGAATTTTCAACGAACTGGCCGGCGACGATTACGTCCGCCAGGATGACGAAACCTTTTACGTTCAAAGTGAAGTGCTTGCCGAGCTAATCGGTGGCCCGATGGCCAACTTTGAGGATTTCTACATCGGAACCACCTGGGAAGGCGCCGTACTGGCGCAGCGCAGCGGTTTGATCGAGCGCGTCCGTACCGAGCGTAGTCAGCGGAGGGTGATGTATTATGATGATAACTACACAGCCATCCGCGAGCAGCATCCTGAAGACGTCAGCGCATTTTTCTATGCACGCAATCAGGATTTGTTTGATTATCTGCAACCGATGCTCAACCCCAACCATCGTATCGGCGCCATCACTTCCCGCTCGGATCTCATGGCTATGAGTATCACCCAAAACAGCTCCAGCGAGCTGGGTTTTGTGTTTGATACCTATCGCACCGAAGAAACCGACGATCCGTTCCGTGAGCGCTGGGTTCATCCTCTTCAGGATGCCGAACTCACCGGAGATCCGATAGCCGCCAATACCGGACGTGGTTCAAGGGATGAAGTTTACTTTGCCACCGACGCCGGCCGGATTATCGGGTTGGGAAGCGACGGCACCCCGGTTTTCAACGCCAGTACCGGAGGTGATACGCCTGTCGGCTCTCCGATTGTCTATGACTGGTATGGCAATAACCAGCAGATGGTAATGATCGGCGCCGGAAATAAAATTTATGCCTGGAACAGGGATGGCGTAAGTCTGCCGAATTTCCCGATTGAGATGGATGAAGATATTTCAGCCCCGATTTCAGTCGGAGATGTGGCTCGCAACGGTACAAACGAGTTAATCGTTGCCACCGCCGATCGGCAGCTCCACGTTCTGGATGGTCGTGGCAGGGATATCAGCGGATGGCCGCAATCCACGAATGCCTCGATTCAGTCTCAGCCTAAGCATCAGCAAATTGATGACGAATGGGCGATTTGGGCTTTTGCCGATAACGGAATCCACGCCTGGGATCGCAACGGTGATCGCAGGGAGGGTTTCCCGATATTCGGTGAAGCTCCCTTCTTCGGAGAACCGACGTTTCGCGGTCAGCACCTTTTAGCATCCGGCGCTGACGGTCACTTATATGCCATTGGCAAGGAAAAGCTTTTCGCAGATACCCTTGCCGTCGAAAGCCCATCTATTGAAGAAGAGGCGGATGAAGACGAATTAATCATCCAAAGCTTACAGGTTTCCAACGAACCGCTGACCGGCAATGCTCAGTTTGAGCGGCTACGGGTTCGGTCGGAACAGGATGAAGACGAAGTTTATGATGAAGAAATGCTCGTGGTAGCCGATGAAAACGGCTCCATTTACGCCTTTAATCTGGCAGGCGAACTGCGCTTTACCGAGTCGATGGGGCAGCCGGCTTCGCAGGATCATTCGCCGTTCCTTTATGATCTCGGCGATACCGGAAACCTGAATGCGCTGCTACTTTCTGACTCCGGCCGAATCTATGCCTGGGATCTGTATAATGATGAGCGCATTACAGACTTACCAACCACCAGTATGAGTCGTCTGTTGATTACGGATCTGTACCAGGATGGACGAGCTGAAATCATTGCCCACACCAGCGATGGCATTCGAGCCTGGACCATCAGCCGAATCAGGGATGAAGACGACGATGATCCTTCTTGATGTCTGAATAGTTTTCTGATTTGAACTTTAGAGTACCTGTCAGGTTTTTGCGACCTGACAGGTACAAGTTTATTTAAGCAACCGCTTTAATCCGGGATATTCATATCGATATCCGTGCGGTAGTCATCAAGCAGGTGTTCGGCGAAGTAGTACCAGGTGATACGTTCGAAGTAATCGCTGTACTGACCGAATCCGTGGCGCATTCCGGGAAAGAGCATAAAATCAAATCTTTTACCCTCCTGAATTAAAGCCTCTGCCATTCTGATCGTCCCGGCTGGATGGACGTTGTTATCCATATCGCCGGTGACCAGCAGCAGGTTGCCCTCCAGATTTTCAGCCAATTCCTGATTGGCGGGGATTTCCGATTCAAAGTACGTTTCCTCTTCCTCGTACGCCTCGCCGTCCTCATCTTCTTTTTCGACGGTTCGGGTTTCCTCGTTTACCCCATGGTGAACTTCACCCCAAAAGATGTTATAGATGTTGTTATCGTGATTACCGGCCGATGAAATGGCAACATCATAAAAATCGGGGTAAGTCAGCAAGGCTGCGGTTGACATAAATGCACCGCCGGAGTGTCCATAGATACCCACGCGATCCATATCGATGAAATCGTGCTGCTCGCCGAGTTGTTCGAGGACGAATTTGTTATCTTCAAGAGGGTAATCGCGCAGATTGTCATGTCCGAAGGTGTGGTAGTGCTTGTGTCTGATTGGGCTGCCTCCGCGCTGCCCCGGAGCCACCACAATAAAGCCGAGCTGCGCCAACGTCTGCCGTTGATTCAGGCTGAATCCAATGGGAAAAGGTTCGGTTTGCGGACCCGGGTACACATAGGAAATGACCGGATATTCTTTATCGGGATCGAAATCAAACGGCTTCCACATAACCCCGTAAATATCGGTTTTGTTGTCGGCTGCTTTTACGGAAAAGGTCTCCGGTTCCTGCCAGCCGATATCGCGGAGTTTGCTGAGGTCGGCACTTTCCAGCTCTTTCACATGATTACCCTGGTTATCCCGGAGCACCGTCACCGGCTCTTTGTCAGCGCGGGAATAGTTGTCTACAAAATAATTTTTGGTATCCGCCATGCTGAAAGTGTGGTCGGCATCTTCCGGCGTCAGCCGCTCTTTGCCGGATCCGTCGAAATTGACGCGGTAATAATTTGAATAATAAGGGTGCATGTCATCTTCTTTACCGAAAGCTTCATAGTAGATGGTCTGCCCGCTGGTATCTATTTTGGCAATATCCCCTACATTATAATAACCATCGGTGATGCGGTTTTGCTTGTTCCCTTCGCTGTCATACCGGTAAAGCTGCCCCCAGCCATTGCGCTCCGACCACCATAGATATTCTTCGCCTTCATTAATAATGGCCAAATCCAGAAATCGGGTATTGAAATAGGGCCGGCTGGATTCCGACCACAGCACTTCCACCTCGCCGGTTTTGGTATTGCCTCGGCAAACATCCAGTTCCTCCCAGGTGCGGTCGCGTCGCAAAAAATAAATGTAGTCGGATTCATCCGTAGTGAAGATACCTCCCTGATTGAAATACGCTCCTCCAATCGCCTGATCCGGCCATTTTTCGAGATCCAGTTCCACACGGTCTTTCTCATCGACATCAAAAACCAATAATTCATCCTGAAAAATATCTTCTTCACCCGGCATCGCGTATTTGTACTCCTCAAGCTCCGGACGCGGTTCGGCGAGAGCATCAATCACCCAAAGCTCATCAACTTCGCGCCAATCCTGGCGTTTGACATAGAGTTTTTCGGAGTCTTCAAACCATTGAGCATTTGTGGGAAGGCGCTCATCTTCGGTTTCATCGCCATGATCTGCCTGAAAACTATACCAACGCTCTCCATCTTCGGTCAGACGGTGCTCCACACTATCCGGATCGTCGGCTTCCATGATGTACAAGTCGTGTTCACGGGCGAATGCAATCCAGGTAGAATCCGGTGAATAATTTTGCCAGTCTTCTTCATCATCCGGATCAAGAGTATCACCTTTCACCAGTTCATCTTCATCAATATTATAAGTGAATTCAATGCTGTCCACATGAAATTTGAAGAGTTCCTCATCGGTATCGTAATCAAAATCTTCAAGCGGGAGATCGTAGCGATCGAAGGGTTCATCAAACTCCTCATTGAGTTGAGCGGCCATTTCTTCATGATCAAACAAATAGCGTTTGGATTCGGCGGCAGCATCAACGAAATGCCAGAATCTTCCGCTTGATGTTTCAAATTCGTACCACAGACGGTCTTCGTCTTCAATCCAGTTTGGAAATACGCGAAGATCTCCGGTCTTATCCGACATCCGGTCGG
>SLJN01000106.1 GCA_007135115.1 Balneolales bacterium | reverse complement strand
TATCCGCCGGCTGGCGGACGGAGGTTCACCCCCCAACAACTGGGTAAAAGGGCTGTTATCAACTTCTTGATAGCAGCCCTTTTTTTGTTACACCATCTGATGTGATTCCGGCTGAATCACCAATTCATTCAGTACAGATGCACCTTGCTGATTACAGGCATAGAGGGTAGCTTTAGCTACTTCTTCAGGGGTTAGCATTTTATCCTTTTGAACTTTCATCCCTACGTTTGGGTTTTCCCAGAAATCCGTAGCAACACCGCCTAAGAACATCAGCGAGAACCGAATGCCGGATCGCTTATTCTCTTCCACGAGGGCTTTGGTAAATCCGGTCACGGCAAATTTTGAGGCCGAATAAATAGAGGAGTGTCTCATTACAGCTTTTCCCAGAATACCGGGGTACATGATAATTTTGCCGCTTTTTTGAGGTTCCATTTGTTTAATTACTGCCTGCGTGATAAGGATGGTACCATATACATTGGCATCAAGCACATCCTTGATCTCATCCGGATGGGCATCTGTTAGAGGCTGGATCATACCGAGTCCGAATGCGTTTACAAGTACATCGATCCGACCGTAGGTTTCATCAACCTCTCGCAACATATTGGTGACCGACATTTGATCGGTTACATCCAATTCTAACGCTATTGCCTCACCGCCGGCATCGTTGATTTCATCAGCAATGGTTTCTGCTTTTGCAGAGTTGCGCGCTGCAAGTACTACTTTGGCCCCTTCTTCGGCAAAAAGTCTGGAACAAGCCTCTCCGATTCCTCCGCTTGCACCTGCTATTAATACTACCTGATCTTTCATTTTTATGGAATTAGTTTAATGCATAGTTCGGTATGCTGTCTGACATAAAATGCTCTTTCTCATAGCATACCATGGATAAAACAACTCAGGTAACTCAAGTGGCGTCAAAAGAGTTTCCCGGATTTTCAAGAGGGTTTAGTTTTGCAAAACCTATTACAATGAGATTCCGACAGTTACTAACTTGAGATTTGAAATCTTCATCAACTAATGTAGCTTTAGCATCAACCGGAAATGCAAACAAAATAGGTGTTGGAAATGAAAAGATCGGAACATAGCTCAAATTCACGAAGAGAATTTCTCAAAAAACTTACTGCTGCGGCTGGAGGTGCAGCCTTAACTCCCGGCCTGGCTTGTTCGGCATACTCGAGAGTTTCGGGTGATCAAATCTTTGAGGCCCCCATGGCTATTGCAAGCGGATTTAACGGTGAACCCGCAGTAAACAAAGCTGTTGAGGTGATGCAAAACGGTGGTGATGTGCTCGATGGCATCATCCAAGGTGTAAATATTCAGGAAGCCGATCCCGATGATATGACCGTCGGATACGGCGGCGTCCCCAACGAAAAGGGTGTGGTTCAGCTGGATGCCGCTGTCATGGACGGACGAACCCACCAAGCCGGGTCTGTCGGGGCTCTGGAAAATATCATGCATCCGTCCAAAGTTGCTCGTCTGGTGATGGAGCGAACCGATCATTCCCTGCTGGTAGGCGAAGGCGCGTTACGCTTTGCTCGTATGCACGGTTTCAAAGAGGAAAACCTGCTTACCG
Organism: Balneolales bacterium; assembly: GCA_007135115.1. GTDB lineage: Bacteria > Bacteroidota > Rhodothermia > Balneolales > Natronogracilivirgulaceae > SLJN01. The sequence continues at coordinate 2,476 of SLJN01000106.1, read as the reverse complement.
ATCGTGCACGGGAACGCTGGCTGGAATGGAAAGAAACACTGTCGGATGACGATAACTACTTCCCGCCCTCTGACGACAACAATTCCAGCAGCTCACTTTGGAAAGAATTTGAGTCCCACCACGGAACCATTCACAGTTCAGGATTGGATACTAATGGAGGAATATGTGCCACTACTACCACAAGCGGGCTGTTTTACAAAATGCCCGGCCGGGTGGGCGACTCTCCGATCACAGGGGCGGGACTATTTGCGGATACCAACGTTGGGGCAGCCGGTTCAACCGGACGAGGAGAGGCCAACCTGCAAAACCTGTCCAGCTTTTTGATCGTCGAACGTATGCGGCTGGGCGACAGCCCCGAAGAAGCATGTCTCAAAGCGTGTGAACGTATCGCCGAAAACACCAACATTTCCAGATTGCTGGATGATGACGGGACCCCCAACTTCAACGTGCGTTTTTATGCTCTCAACCGGGATGGGGCCGTCGGCGGCGCAGAACTACGCAGTTCCGGGGGTTCCATGAAGGTGGCCGACCCGTCCGGAGTTCATGAAGTTGAGCTTGCGTATCTGTTGGAATAAAAGGACCAATAACAAATAGCAAATTTCAAATAACTTCCAATGTTCAATTTTCGAAATCTCAAACGGTTTCCAGGGACCGGTTTCGGTAATTGTGTATTAGAAATCGGAGCTTATTTGTAATTTGTTATCTAATCATTGGAGTATTCAATATTGTAGGGAAAAATAGTACACATGAGTAATTTATTCCCACGCAATAAGTGAGCTGTTATTTACTTCGTGCCAATTTGAAAAAGATATTATTAATGGCAGATATAAAGTAACGTATATCCGTCTTCCAGGGGTTCTTTTCGTAGGCTTGCAGATATTTGCGTTCGGATTCCACAATCTCCTCTAACGTTTCCGGCAAATCCACATAAAACGGGGGAATCAGGCCCGGTTTAAACCTTATGCGGTATTCCTGCATATCCTTCGGATACATGGAAAAATAGTGTCGGCTCAATGCGCGCACTCCGATTAATTTGACATCGCCCTTTAACCAGTTGAGCCACATAGGTTGCTCATCAAGCCAAAATTTGCGGAAAATTGCCCCCCAGGTGGTAATTCTGAAATCTTCTGAAAACTTTCCCCCTTTTGTTAATCCTCCGTTGTTGAATACATAATCCTGAATGTATTCTGAATAGGGATGCATGGTTCTCAATTTGTAGATATTAATGATCCGCCCCCCCTTTCCTACGCGTTTCAACTTACAGATAGGACCGTAAGTAGGGCACATATCATAACAAGGTGAGCTTTTTTTTCTGGCAGAAAACCAGGTCAGACCATCTTCGGTATAATGATCTATAATTTCAAAACCACAACAAGTTAGCCGGCCTAATGTTTCTGCAAGGGAGATCACCCGGTTTTTGCCTTTAGATAAAGCAAAGTAGATCTGTTTGGTAACAGGCAGTTTGGGGAAAATCCTTTTATAAACAAAATTGAAATAATAGTACACATTCCAGAAAACACGGGGTCTTCGGGATAATATTCGCTCTTTACGTTGCTCTTTGGTCTCTACACATCCGACAAAAAGCCCGTTTAATTGAAGATTCTCATTCACATGTTCAAAGTATCGGTTGATCCGGCGCACATTATTAATGCGAACCATACCCAGCACGGTACTGAGTTTTTCAGTTTGCAGAGCAGCTGGTTTTCCATTGAGTCGGTTGACCTGGTCGATATTCTCATGGGAAATTACATTTAAACTATCGAAATGGGTGATTTCACTACGTTCAAGAATTTCCCTGAATCCCGGACTTCCTTTTTTAGCCCACAACCCATTAACCGGCTTAACTTTGATCTTTTGGATCGTGTACGACGTGTCCAAGCTTTCCATAGCTACATACTCCTCATAGATGAATCGGGGTTAAATGGTGTTTGCATGAACACAATGCGTTTTCCTGCAAACACTTAATATTGTTTACGGTAGTGGCCCTTCATGAAGACTTGATGTAATCTTCTATGAAAGGCATGGTAACCAGCCCTGTTTAATGTTCAAGGAAACAGATGCTATACGACTTTCACATGCAGCTTTTCCGTTCTTGGCTGAGGCTGCATATTCCTCAAAGTGTTCACCAATTGTATTGAGGGACGTGCATCTTCGATTCCAAACCCTCTACCTTCGATAATTTCTTCATATAAGCGAGTGTGCAGATCATTAAACCCGGAACTAAATTCCACTTCCTGATTATCGATGGTTATTGACCGATAGGTGTCCTTTCCGTTAACCAGTGCACCTTCAGGTAAATCATTACGGTCCAATGATAAATGCCAGTTAACCGTGGCTTTCTCAAGTTCCAGGAATCCACTCATTTTATCATTTTGGGACAGATGCAATTCACAGTGTTGAACATCACCGAACAACCATATCAGCAGATCAAAAAAATGGATGCCGATATTGGTCGCGATACCTCCGGATTTTTCAG
>SLJN01000396.1 GCA_007135115.1 Balneolales bacterium | reverse complement strand
TGCATCTACATCGTAGTAATCAGCAATGTTTTGGTAATAGGAATCAGCTTCACTCATAACCTGTTGAAAGTCAATCCGATTATTTCTTCACTTTCGAGAACGCAACATACCTCTGATAAAAATGATTCATTAATGATTACACATCATTTCAGCAGCAAACTCGTCGATCCACAGCTATTTCCTAAGACGGTCCAAGTGCCTGCAACACCTCACCCAACATTTCAAATAGCTGCTCAAAATACTGACCGAAGACTACCGGCAAATTTGGTGTTACCACCAGCACCATCGTCATTCCGATTAATACCTTCAGTGGAAGTGCGATAAAAAAGACGTTAGCTCGCGGCATGATCCGCGCAAAGATGGCAAATGACAGGTCAAGCAAAAACAGTACGATAATAAACGGTGCCGCGAGTTGAACGCCTATTATGAAAATCTGTCCGGCAAATTCCATAAACGGCGGAACGGTCTGGTGCGGGTACACCTCTCCTACCGGAACAAGCTCAAAACTCCGGTGCAAGGCCTGGATATACATGTGCTCTCCGTTGATTGCCAGAAATAAAATCACCCCGAATGTGGTGAACAGCTGCGTAACCAGGGCACTTTGATCCTGCGTTAACGGATCCACGATATTGGCAAAACCCAACCCCACTTTAATACTGATAAACTGGCCGCCAAGCTGCACCCCTCCGAATACGATCTGACCCACAAGCCCCATGGTTATCCCAACCATGATTTCCTGCACGATGGCTATCACGAGTTCTATAAGCGTGGCATCCGCCGGGATGTAGGCTCCCTGTAGCGGGATGATCGGGTAGAGCAATACGGTTAAAACAACCGCAAAAAACAGCTTTATCTGGGCGGGGAAAAACTCTGACCCGAAAAACGGGGCGGTCATCAACACACTGCTTACTCTGACGAATATCAGAAATGAGGTTAAAATGAATTCAACCGAAAAGATATTCATCATATCATCATCCGGGGATTAGGAGGCGCCGGCTAAGGTCGGGATAAACTGGAAAATGCGTTCGGTAAAATCGATGGCGTATTGCAGCATAAATCCGAACAGGAAAAAAAGCAGGGTTACAACCACGACCATTTTCGGAACATAACTCAGCGTCATTTCCTGAATGGTGGTCGCCGCCTGCAGAATAGCAATCATCAGGCCGATGACCAGTGCGCCGACAAGCAACGGGCCGGCAAGGACTACGGCCGTTGTCAGTGCTTCCTGTACCCAGTAAACCCCAACCTCTTCATCCATGAGGAATTCCTATCTTATTATCCATGAAAGTTGCTAATTGAAGCTTTGAACCAAAGATTCCACGATCAGATACCAACCGTCGGTGAGCACAAACACCAAAATTTTAAAAGGTAGAGATACCAGAACCGGCGGCAAAAAGATGATACCCATCGAAAGCAGTACCGATGAGACCACAAGATCGATCACCAAAAACGGCAGATATATCAAAAAGCCGATCTGAAAGGCGATCCGCAGCTCACTAATGACATACGACGGCACAACGACATACAGCGGCAAATCCTCGACATCGCCCACTGCCTCGATGTCTGCCATATCCATAAACATCAACAAATCCTGATCGCGGGTCTGCCTGACCATAAACTCCTTCAGCGGCGTTGCCCCGATGGTTAACGCCTCTTGCTGGGTGATTTCATCTTCCAGATACGGCTCGATCGCTTCGGTGTTGATTTCATTGACGACCGGTGCCATAATGAATATCGTGAGAAATAAAGCAAGGCCAATCAAAACCTGATTCGGGGGCGATTGCTGGGTTCCCATGGCCATCCTGAGGAAGAAAAATACCACCACGATCCGCGTAAAGGAGGTCATCATTGTAACAAAAGCAGGCCCAAACGCCAGGATGGTTAAAACGATGAGCGTTTGAATGGCAAGCGAGTAATCTTCGGCGCCGTCAACCGGGGAAACGCTCAGATCTATCCGGGGGATGGTGCCGGGTTCATCCGGATCAGCAGGTTCATCCTGGGCCATAGCCATACCACCGTGCATCCCTGCGGATAACACCAGTACAGCGAGGGTAATCCAAATTATCCGGATGAGATACTGAAACTTCACTTCTTTTGCTGTAATGAGGATAAAATTCTTGAAAACGAGCTGTCCTCTTTTTCACTGGAGGAACCGGTAAAAGCCTCGGCTGACTTCCACTCACTTTTCTGATAGCGGTGAAGCAGATTTACCGATTGGTTGGAGATGCCCAGCACCCAATATTCTTCATTGATTTCAATTACTTTAATCTCCTGCCCCATGCCAATTTGCTGGCTGCCGATCACATTGGCAACCGGCCCGCTTGACCCGACACCTTGTTGCGTTCCGGATAGCTTGCGGCTATACCACCACCAAAATGCCAGACCAATCCCACCGAGAATCAAAAAAGTGGTAACGGCATTGAAAAACATCCCCTGACTGTCGGACCGCTGCTCGGCCGGCTCCCCTTCGGTGCCCAGGGATTGACGTAGACTGTCCAGCCGCTGCTGCTCCTCAACCGATACTGACTGCCGGTCGGATCGTTCGGTTTGAGCCATAACGAAGACCCATAAGACCAGAAGTCCGAACGAAATCGCCAGGACAAGTTTGAGAAACTTTTTAGGGTCTCCGGGGATAGATGGCGGGGAGTTTTTCCAATCCCACATTTAGCGCAGGCTTTCTATACGTTCTTTCGTAGATACCAGATTCGTAACCCGCACCCCGAAATTTTCATCGATGACGACCACTTCACCTTCAGCGATTCGATGTCCGTTGGCGTAGATTTCCACAGGCTCCCCGGCGAGTTTATCCAACTCAATGACCGAACCCCGAACCATGTGAAGAATTTCTCCCAACGGCACTTCTTTCCGCCCGAGCTCTACGGAAATGTCCAACTCGACATCTCTCAAAATATCCAGATTACGGGTCTCGACATTTTTAGACTGCGGGGATGATGATATCTCATCGAACTCAACCGGCTTGCCTTCAACTGGGGTGGTTTTGCGTTTTTTCCGGGATGGTTCCTCTTGTTGTTGAGACGCTTCTTCAGCCACCGGCTCCTGTGCAGGGTGTTCCGGATCGGGTTGCGGCTCTTGTTCGGCCTCCGGGCTATGTTCAACGCCCGGATCTTCTTCAGTTGCAGGTTGATCCTCTACCGCTTCCGGTGACTCTTCTTCAGAGTAGGTTTCTGCATCCTGACCCTCGGTTTCTGGAACCAGTTTTTGCAGAGTTTCTTCATCCGGTACCGAAATGGCTACGATAAGTGCAAGCTGAGGGAGTTCGTCACCATCAATCTCAAATTTTCCAGAAACATCCAATTGCACCATAAAGTAACTGTCGGATGTTACCGTTTTTGCGATCTGGCCGGATTTCAGAATACTCATCTCCGAAGGCTGAGCGGTAACGCCTTGCTCTTGCAACCCGGTTTGCAGTGCACCCACCAATTGTGAAGAAAATTCTTTGATTAAATCCTGAGTGATTTCGTTCAGTTCGGTTTCTTCAACACCAAGCATCGCATTGGAGAGCTGAGGGAGCCAATTTTCATCATAGGCGATATACAGCTCAGCGCCGGTTTGTTCTTCTTCACCCTGAATTACTACCGTTCCGGTTTTGAGCGCTTCAATGGTCATCGACGGATCGGTGACGCTCGAAGCTGCCATTTCAACCTGAATTTTCTTCAGCAGAACGTTTTTCAGTACCCCTTCAATCGATGGAAGGAGATTCCGGGCTCCGTCTTCCCAAACTTGCAATTCCATACTAACTTTCCTCTTCCTGCAGGTTCTTATCTTTTTTGCGTTTTGCTACTCTGTTTTTTCGGGCTTTACGCCGCGCCTTGCGTTGTTCGGCCGGGTCTTGTTCTTCCTCTTGAGAGCTTTGCTCCTCATCTTGCTCCTGCGCCGAATCCGATGAAGACTGCTGCTCAGCTTTCTGGTTTTGCTGATCATTCTGTTGCTCCCCGGCCTGAGGAAACTCCGCCAACTCCGGCTGCTGCTGATCCTGACCGGTATTTTCCTCCTCTTCTTCGAGGATGTCATAGATCTTCACCGCTTTCTGCTTACGATGTTGACCGGGATAGCCGAACATTTTTGTTCTGTCGTTTACCTTAATTTCTATAGGCTCATCTGTGCGCTGATCCAGCGTGATCGCATCACCTTCTTCCAGGTCCACCAATTGCTCGATGGTTATCTTCGTCGATCCGAGTATCGCCTGAACCGGAGCATTTATCGATTTAACATGCTCCGTATACGCCCGCCGTTGATCCGAAGGCAGGTCATCCTTGCGGGTTTGATTGGCATATTTCAGAGAGTTTGCCAATGCAGACTCCAACAGGGCATACGGATAACAGATATTCAAGGTAGCCACACTGTCGTACACTTTTACCTGATAGAACACCACAATAGCCGGCTCAACCGCCGAAATAATCTGGATGTTCTCCGGGTTGCTTTCGTACGAGTGTTCGTTGATGTTGACTTCCATGTACGGCTCCCACGCATCCATCAGTTCGGAGTACATCCGATTCATGATGCGGGCCATTACTTTCTGTTCAATGGTTGTCATCTCACGACGAAATGCCATCTCCTTACTTTGCCCGCCGGTCTGCCGCTCAACTGCAAAGATGCAGAAACGGGGATCCAGCTCCAGTACCGCTTCGCCTCCGAGTTCTTCGACTGTAAACAGAAAAAGCGAGCTGGGTGAGGCAATGGATTGCACGAACTCCGAATACACAACCTGGTCGATGGCATTCAATTGAACATCCACAATGGTACGCAGCGAATTGGTCAGCGCCACACTCAGATTGCGGGCAAGCATCTCATGCAGCGTACGCAATGAGCGCATCTGCTCCTTGCTGACCAACTTTGGATGCTTGAAGTCGTAGTTGATCACTTCTTTGGCAGGTTTTACCGCCGCAGAAGATTTTTCAGCCGCTTCGGATTGCTGTTCGGATTGCCCCGACTCTTCACCAGCACCCGAATAGCGGGTCATCAACTGATCTATTTCGTTCTGTGACAGCAGCTTTGCTGACATACTCGCCTTCGTTTATTCGGATTTAATGCATGACATACTCAGTAAAAAACAAATTTCGGACCGTTCTTCTGCCGAGTATTTCATTAATCATAATTCCCATTTCCTGTTTGATATCCTGCCGTTCATCCGTACTCGATAATTCCGGCACGGAACGACGGCTCAGCATGGATATCATGGCATCGCGAATAGCTACTTCATGTTGCTGAATTTCGTCCAAATGATCGTCATGGGCTACCTCTAACCCTATGGACACCAAAAGGACACGCTGCCCATCGGTTTCGGCCGGGTTGATGACTACATCCTCAATTTCGTAATAACCGGCAAAATCCGGCGGACTGCCGTGCACCCATTCATACAATTGTTCATAATTGGCCGCTACCAGCCAGTATGCTAAAACGGCTTCACCAATAATCAGCATGGATAACAGGAAAATATTTCCGAAAGTCTTGCTTCGGGAACCCGGAATTGCCACCACCGGGATGCTATCCGTTTTACTGCTGTCCTGCAGATTTTGCTGCTGTTGTTGTTCTGTATCTTCTGCCATATTAATCTTGAGGAGTTTCAACAGACGGGGACGGGAATTCCGGCAAACCTAACTCCGGAAAGTCGCCCGGTTCCTCGGCGGTCTGTTCTTCGTCGTATCGAACGTAAATTTCAACTCTGCGATTAGCGCGGCGGCCTTGTTCGGTATCGTTCGTTGCAACCGGCCGGTGTTCTCCGTGGCTGGCCACTTTAAAACGCTCCGCAGGTAAATTGGTAACTTCAATCAGGCGGCGTGCCACACTGGCAGCCCTATCAGCCCCCAATTCCCAGTTGGAATCGTAGGCCGGGGTTACAATTGGTACATCGTCGGTATGGCCCTGTACTTCAACCTCGGAAACCGACTCGTCAAATAAATAGGTGATTTCATCGAGAACATCTTCTCCGCCTTCGATCAAATCCGCCGCTCCGCTTTCAAACGTGAGTGATTCCCTCAGGATAATCCGGCTGCCCTCTTCCATTAAGTCGATCTGAACTTCATCTTCAATTTCGCGTTCTTCAATGTACTCCGAAAGGTCCTCCCACTCTTCCTCCATGCGCATTCGCTCCGGAAGCCGCTCCGGTGGAATCATGGTGCTTTCTTTCAGCACGCCGGTTCCTCCTTTAAACGGGCTGATGATGCTATTCAACACCGATTCATCGATGCCCGGCGTCAGGGCATAGAGAACAATGAAGAAGATCAACAACAGCGTGATAAAATCACTGTAGGTGATCAGCCAGTTTCCAGGTTTGACAGTACGTTTTCCCATTTATCTTTTTGCTGATTAACCCAATGGTTGTACAGCTTTTCTTCCTGTTGCTGACTATAACCTTTACTGCCATGAATGCGCAGATACTCCGCACGCTCTTCGGGTTCTACAAAACTGAGCATCTTTTTTTCCATGATGCGTGGGTTTTCTCCGTTCGCCAAAGAGACTATCCCGGCTCTTAACATGGACTTTTCGACCACAAGCTTTTCTGATCGCTCCTGCAGTTTTCCGGCCAATGGTGTAAAAACCAGATTTGCCATGGTGGTACCATAAAATGTGGTGATCAAAGCGATGGACAGCCCCGCGCCAAGCGTTTCGGGATCTTCCAGGTTTTGCAACATCAAAACCAGACCGATAATCGTGCCGATCATCCCGAATGCCGGTGAGTAACCTCCCATCGACTCTAAAACTTTAACCCCCTGATCCTGCTGTCGCTCAATCGAGGCGATCTCGTCATCCAGCACCTGTTGGAGATTTTCCTCTGAAATCCCGTCGATAGCCAACTCAAGACCATTCCGCAGATAATCATCTTCGACGTAGCCGACATCATCATCAAGCACCAGCAGTCCGTTTCTTCGGGCTCGCCGGGCAAACATGATCATCATCTCAACATAATCGGTGAGATTAGATCTTGTGGAGGTCAAAGTTTGCTTAAGTATGCTGTAGGTTTCGGTGATATGGTTCGCGCTGTAATTGATCAGCGTAGCGGCCAACACCCCGCCCATCACGATCAGGAACGATGCGATACTTACGAAGGCAAGGAAGTTCCCCTGCGATAGAATCGCCAGAGAAATCAGCCCGAAACCGCCTGCTAAACCTATTAATGTTGACCTATCCATGAACCTTACGGCTTATCTAAAAATAGCGGCCTTCCCCTCCAACCGGAGAGGAAGACCGTCATGATATTTATCGCTTGAGTCCGACAGCTTCATTCAGAATCTGATCTGCCGTCTGAACCACACGTGCGTTGGATTGATATCCACGCTGGGTTACAATCATATCGGTGAACTCCTGGGCGAGATCCACATTGGATCCTTCAAGAGCCCCGGCGCTGATACCGGTATCCGATACATCACTTGCCGTACGGATGTTTAAATCGCCGGCTTCATTGGTCAGGCTGAGCAAATTGCCACCTTCCTGACTCAATCCCTGTGGGTTTTCTACATCCGCGAGAGCGAGTTGCCCCAATTCACGGCTTTGGCCATTGCTGTAATCTCCTACCAGGAAGCCGTCGGCATCCACAAAGAAATCAACCAGTTCACCCTGCTCGTAACCATCCTGAGATGATACCTGAGCAGTCGTGTTGGCATCTCTTTCGGTCAGAGATTTTCCGTCGGCTTCAAAGTTGAGATTGAAACTGACATCCGAAGAGCCGTTTCCGGGATCGAAGGAGATGTTTTGTCGCGGATCGGATACCAGATTCCCGCTTTCATCAAACTCCAACTCGCCGGTGGCTCCGTCCAGAATTTCTTCTCCGTCAAGAAAACTGGCCTCGTAGCTCCAATCGCCATGATCGTTTTGGGTCATTTCGACCACAAAAGTATGGGCTTCACCCACCGAATCGTAAACGGTAGAGCTCACTCGCTGACTGCTGGTTTCACCCTCCTGGGCTACCTGAAAAGCGGGTGAACTTACGGAGCCGGCACCATTAACTTCCATTCCGGAAAGGTTTAACTCGCTGTCACCGAGCTCTTCCGACTGTAAGGTAAGAATGCCATCCTCCAAGGATACCGTCGCATCGCCGTCAAGTTCATCTGCTATTCTATCTCGCAGTTCACTTAGTGATGTATCTGCCTCAACTGGAACTTCTACGAACAGTTCATTGCCTTCACTGTCAGTGAGATCAATCTCAACTACATCTTCATCAACATCCAAATCGGAAAATTGATCGATATCCGTCAGCAGTGCATCGTTGGATGCTACATCACCACCATCGGTGGTAAACGCCTGAACCTGTGACACTACTTGCGAGGTACTGGTATTGTTATTCAGATTACCGTCAATATTTAAGTTGTCGGTTTGCTTCGGATCAAACGTGTCATCGAAGTCGACACTCAGGTCTTCAGCGGCACCACCGGAAATTATTTCTCCGTCGGCATTGGCATTGAAGCCCTGAACGCTTAACCCGTCCTGAGTTACCAGTTTTCCTTCATCGTTAAACTCAAAATTGCCTGCCCGGCTGAGCAGGTCATTTTCTCCGTCATTGACCATGAAATACCCTTCACCATCGATGGCCAGATCGGTTGGCCGATCGGTCGTTTCGATACTTCCCTGGTTTAGATCACGATCAATGGATGATACCTGAACACCCAGCCCTACCTGGTTGGAACGCTGCGGAGCGTTTTCACCGGAAGCGTTTGGCCGGTTCATGTTCTGGCTCATCATTTCGGAAAACGATACCCGGCCGCCTTTAAAGCCGGTGGTATCAACGTTGGCTATGTTATTACCGATTACATCCATTTTGGACTCCATTCCCTGAAGCCCGCTTACTCCGGATGATAACGATCGCATAATAGACATATAGTTACCTCCTTGTTTTATCAGCTCGTCAGTCGGTCGGAGCTGAAGGAGAGCTTCCCTTTCGGGGCCGGCTCTCGATTTGCGGTTTTATTGATTCATAGAATCATCGAAGTCAGGGTTGGTAAGCACGGCACTGTCGATCTGGGTGAAAACGCGATCCCGCATTTCCAGGTGATCGACGGCTGTAATTACCTTCCGGTCTTCGACATTTACGAGATAGGCATTATCCCCGTCCAGAATCAGCGACTCTTTACTTCCCTTTTCCCCGGCCCGGTCAACGGCATCCTGGATGCGGTTGATGTCAGAGTCCGAGAGTTCGATGGCGCGATCTTCCAGACGCTTCATCGCATGCGTGGAAAACTCAAGCTGCTGTTTCTGATCCGATACCTTTTCCAGAATCTGGGAAAAGGACTGCCCGTCTTTGGTAAGCGGCGCTTTTTTATCAAGCTGCTTACCCTGTTGTGACGGATCTACCGGCTGGGTTCTGCCCGTTAAGTGACGTATATCCATATCACTTTGGAATTAAGTTTCGTGCTGTCGCACGGTATACCATCAGGATTCTTTCCCGATTTCTTCTACATCAGCCAGTGGTATCGAGATACCGTTGACCATCAGTTCCACTCCGGAACCGGTATAGCGAACCGATTCGGCCTCACCTTTCAGCAAGGTTATCGGAGTGACGTCCTGGTCACCTTCCGGCTGAATTTCTACAGAGTAGGTCCCCGGCTCAACATGGTTGGCTTGGTTATCCAGTCCATCCCAGGTGATTTCATGATCACCGGCCTGAACTGAACCCAGATCCATAGACCGAACGACATCACCATCTTCGTTGCTGATAACCAGCTCGCCTCCGTCCATGGCCTGATCCAGTTTGTACTGAATCGGTACTTCGGAGACATCCTCATCGATGGTGAGTTCGTTGGCATGAGCGGTAACCTCTTTTCCGGCAAGCGTAGCCGCAAGTGTATTGGTTACGCCTTCGGACATACTGCTTTGCTGATCACTCAGGTTTTCCAGCCCGTCATTTACATTAATGAGCTGTTCGACCGAGTTGAACTGTGCTAATTGTGCGGCAAACTCTGCCCCATCCTGCGGATTGACGGGATCCTGGTTTTGAAGCTGAGCCACAAGTAACTTGAGAAACTCATCTTGTCCCAGATCCGTGTTACCGGTATCACCGGCTAATCCCGAAAGATTGGCAGCCTCGCCGCCTTGTAGGTTTGAAACATCCATAATTGATGGATTATCCTGTCCATTCGTTTTGGTTTGTCCCGATAAATCGGGGTGCTACAGCGTCCCCGGAGGAACCTGTTGCAGCAGTGTCATCCCCTTTGGCCCCTTCGGATGAAGAAGCCGAAGCATCTTGCTTCTCAGGAGTACTCTGCTGATCGCCCTGCATCTCAAATTCGAGCTCCACTTCGCTGGAAAGCTGTTCTTCAAGATGCGCTTTTAAGTCCATCATATTGGTCTGAAGCAACCTCGCCAGTTCGCTGTTCATCGAACCGAGCTGAATGCTCAAACGGCCGCCGGAATTTTTTACCGCAACATCCATTGACTGACCGTTACCCAACTGTACCCGTTGCCGTTGCCAGCCGTCCTGGTTTTGTGAGCTGCTGTTTTGCTGCGCGCGGGCAACTTCCACAATCTTACCGCCCACTTCACGGCGGATGTAGTTAAACTGATTTTGTGATTGATTTAATCGATCTGTTGAGCGGGTTTCCGGCGTTTTCAAATCCTCTTTTTTTCCGGTTTGTTCACCGGAAGAATCCGATTTACCTTCTTCAGCCTTTAATACCGACTCCACGCCACGGCCCTGCTCTTTTATTTCCTGAACAGGCTGAGTCGAACTGCCGCTATTAACCCGGCCCTCTGATTGATTTTGTCCTGCTGTAAATCGGTTTTGCGCAGCAACTCCGCGTTCATTTCGCGCAGGTGTGAATCGTGCGGAATCGCGATTCAGCGGGGTTCGCCGGTCGCCATCTTTCTCATCTTTTAAAATTTCGCGGGTTTTGGATTTTACCTCCTCACCCGAATCTGTTTTTCGGGCTTCGGCTCCCTGTCTGGAAGTCGCTTCGGTACGAGTAGACGAATTACCGGAAGAGCTTTGAACCTTTTCGCCTTCAACCGGTTTTCCATCACTTTTAGCTGATGACCCTTTTGCAGCTTCACCACCGGAGGTCCGCTTACCTTTTTCTAAACGTTCTGCGTCTTCTGCCTCCTTATCCGTGGATACTGTTTCAGTCTTTACGCGTGGTATCGATTGCTCTTTTTTATCTGAGCTTTCCACTTCTTTTGCTGCGTTTTCCGATCTGAGGTTTTTCCCGGTTACTTCTTTTCCGTCTTCCTTTGCCTTCTTATCTGTGGATGATATTTCTGTCTTTACTCGCGGTATCGATTTCTCTTTTTCATCAGAACTTTCAAAGCCAGAACCGGAATCAATATTCACGTTACGGTGTGATATTTTTCCTACTTTACCTTCCGATGCCTCTTTGTCTGACTCAGCCCCACTGCTGATATTCCTTCCTAAATAGGAGGATTTATTTTCAGATTCCGCTTTATCAGATTGTAATGAATTACCGGATTTATTTACAGACTCCGGATTCAGCTTTTTTGATTTCTGCTTTGTGGCAGCTTCATCTGACTTTCGCTCGCTTTCACCTGATTCTGCTTTTTCAGACTGACCCGAGCCAAGGTATGAACTTATCGATGAATCGCCCTTTTCAGCCCCTTTCTTAACAGGGTTTCCGGCAACCTTTTCACCCTCGCCACTAAATGCTAACCGCTCCTTAATTTTATCACCATCGCGCAGGACCAACTCTCCGGCTATGTTTTTTTCACCTTTTCCACCCGATTTTTTCGCTTCACCAGAGGCTTCGCCGGATAATTTTTCCTTTGAAAATTTGAGACTTACTTTCATCCCGTTTTTGAGCCGGGTCTCCTTAACATTGGCCCCGTCTTCACGCTTCTTTCCGGCTTCGCGTTTACCGTCGGAGTTCACTTCAAGACCAAATTCCCGCAGCTTATCCTTCAAGTCAGATGAAAACAGTTTGTCGGAGGCGGCTTTTTTGGTATCCGAAGACTTATCCGCCTTCTGCTTTAAGTGATTAACAATATCCTGTTGTACCTGCATGCTCATGATGAAGCCCGATTAATTAACGTTGCTGCTTTGGCCGGTTCCAGTGCGCGCAGGAGTTGCTGGCGCTGCATGCCACTTGAGTTTTCGTACAATTCAAGAAGCATGTTGTCGCTCAGCCGATTTACGATGGGGGCCAGCTCTTCTTCATTAAGTACCAGCAAATTGCTGGCTACCTCTTCAAGCTGGGCATCTAACTGCTGGGGTCCGTTTCCGTTACCGTCGATGCCGCCGTTAGCTTCAGCAATAGCCTGTGTTTGTCTGAGCTCATCCTCCAGCTCTCTGTTGACGGCATATAACGAATCTATGGTAGTGACGTCCTGCTTCTCCTTATCACGAATTTCTTCCAGTTCATCTTCCAATTCACTGATTTGTCCCAGTAAATCACTCACGGCTTGCGGACCAAATTCTTCATAGTCGTACTCATAAAAATCCCCCAGGTCGAACTCCCCGGGCAGCTCGTCATCCGGCTGATTAAACACCGGATACAGGTAGAATGAGATCACCATAAAGAGCAGGAATGCCCCTATCAAGATCACAAGCCATAGTAAAAGCCTTCTGAGAAACATGGCTACTTGTCGTACGAATTATACATCTGTGTTGCTATTTCATTGAGCTGATTTTGCTCAAGCCTCTGCAATTCCTTAAAAAAGGTTTCTTTTTCTTTAGATTCAAGCGTTTTAATCATTTTGGTACGCTTGTTAGCCTCAACCAATTTCAGGCGTTCGGCCTCAACCTCTTTTTCAGATTTGCTGATATCATGCCGCACCTGTTTGAGCTTTTTGTGCTTTTCGTGTATATCGGCATAATGCTGCTGAAATGTGGTCGGCCTTAAAACTTCATTCGTCCGTATGTCCCGTTCATTGACCGTATCAATTTCACGGGTTATCTGTTCGGCTCGCTCCTCCAAATTGGTTTTCTTCTGCAGCGCAGCGGCGTAGCGCATTTTTTGCTGCTCTTCCTCATGCTCCCTGAGGCGCAGTACCGGGGCTAATTTAAATTTGAATTTCTTCATTTATCCCCGCCTTTCTGTTTTGAGTCCAGAATAGCGGCAAGTTTTGCCCAGATATCTTCATCCACGGCATTTTCATTCATGTCCTGGGTCAGAAATTCATTGAGCTGATCGATTTTCGATATTGCAAAATCGATCTTGGGATTACTCCCCTTCACATAGGCGCCAATGTTGATCAAATCTTCGGCTTCCCGGTATTCGGCGAGGACTTCCCTGGCTTTTTGCACGACCTGTCGCTGCTCGTCTGAAATCACTTTAGGCATCACCCTGGAAACACTTTCCAGTACATCAATGGCCGGGTAGTGATTTCGGTGAGCCAGGTCACGAGATAGAACGATGTGGCCGTCGATGATCGAGCGAACCGCATCAGCAATGGGTTCGTTCATGTCGTCGCTATCAACCAATACGGTATATAATCCGGTGATGCTGCCTTTAGGTGTTCGACCGGCTCGCTCGAGCAACTTGGGGAGTTTGGCAAAAACACTCGGCGTGTACCCTTTCGTTGTAGGAGGTTCACCGGAAGCCAGGCCAATTTCCCTTTGCGCCATCGCCACGCGGGTGACCGAATCCATCATCAAAACAACATCGTTGCCGCGGTCTCGAAAATATTCTGCCAGAGCTGTAGCGGTGTAGGCGCCCTTCATCCGGCTCATTGCAGCCTGATCTGATGTTACGGCCACTACCACAGAGCGCTTCATGCCTTCTTCGCCGAGCGCATCATCAATAAATTCGCGTACTTCCCGTCCGCGCTCACCGATCAGGGCAATGACATTGACATCGGCACTGGTGTTTCGGGCCATCATTCCCATCAGCACACTTTTTCCAACTCCGGAACCGGCAAAAATCCCCATACGCTGCCCCTTACCTGTTGATATGAAACTATCAATCGCCCGAACGCCGGTCAGCACTTGCTGATCGATATTTTCACGCTGCATGGGTCCGGGAGGCTCGGCGTGAATGGGTTGCTGATCCTCGGCTTCAAACGGACCTAAATCATCAATGGGAGTACCGTGAGCGTTCACCACGCGTCCGAGCATTTCTTCTCCGGTCGGTACGGTGAGGGGGTGGGAAATTGGTTCAACCAAAGAACCCGCGTTCAGTCCTTCGGTTTGATCGAGCGGCATCAGCAGTGTGATTTCATCTCGGAGGCCAACGACTTCCGCCAAAACTTTTCCATTGCTGGTGTGAATGGCATACAACTCTCCCACCGAAGCCCGTAGCCCCGTCACTTCAATGATCATCCCGACCACAGACGCAACTTTCCCGAACCGGATCGGATCCGGTCGGTACGTATCAGCTTCACGGGTGATATGTTCTATAGCATCAAGCATCGGGAGGCATTAGTGCTTCTTTCACATCCGTTTTTGATCGAATATTGAGCAGATGTTTTTTGAAATTCTGTATGACGGCATGATGATTGGTTTCAATATGAAACTCACCCGGGTTTAAATCGGGAGTGGTCTGAAGCTGCACATCATTTCTCTGATCCTCGGTCAGATGCCGAACCGATTCGTAATCAGCCTCTGAAACATAAACCAAGACTTGCTGCTCATTTTGCAGTTTTTGCAGCCAGCTTTGAACGGCCTCAGTAACCTGCGTTTTGATCTCTTCGTTTTCAACCGGTACACGGATCACTTTTTCAGCAAGCTCAAAAATCAGACTGGTGAGGGCCGGTTTGACCTCCTCGGTAAATGTTGAAAGCTGCAGATCCACTTGCTCCAGCGCTTTGCGGACAGGTGCTATCTGCTCTTCTATTTCCTGTTTGGCTTTTTCATAGCCATCCTTGTAGCCGGCTTTATATCCTTCCTCAATGGCTTGTTGACGCTCCCGAACAATTTTCTTTTCCCACTCAGCTTTGGTCTGCTCCATGAGCTGGCGGGTTTCCTCATCCATTTCATCATGGTTTTCTTCAAAGACCATGTCGTAGGAGAGCCGGGCGGCTTCTTTATCCT
>SLJN01000361.1 GCA_007135115.1 Balneolales bacterium | reverse complement strand
GTAATAAATCCGGCCAGGATAGTATGAGGCATTTGTACGAGCAGGCGTTCATTCAGCAGGATAGCTATGAAATCAGCGAGTTCAGCCCTCCCGCCTACAATTTCATAGCCAACAGGCACTTGCATCCATGAGTTAGCCATCAGAATCCAGATGGCTGATAAGTTGGAGGCTATGGCAACTATCCAGATACAGGCAAGGTGAACCGACTTGGGTAGTCGGTTCCATCCAAATATCCAAAGTCCGAGAAAGGTTGATTCCAGAAAAAATGCCATTAAAGCTTCAATGGCAAGCGGGATACCGAAAATGTCACCTACGAACCGAGAATATTCAGACCAGTTCATACCGAACTGAAACTCTTGAACAATACCGGTAACAATACCAAGGGTGAATATGATGACAAATAATTTTCCGAAATACTTGGTTAGCCTTTTATAATGGATATCCCCCGTTCGGTAATAAAATGATTGAAGGATGGCTACCAATACCGACAATCCTAAAGTTAGCGGCACGAATATGAAGTGGTACACCGTAGTAATACCAAACTGCCAACGTGCCAGTTCGAGTGCTTCCATAGGCCGTATTTGAGTTGTTAAAAATGTCCGCCGAACTTATGACAAATAGAGCTTTTTAGATATGATTTTAGTCAGGTTAAAAAATGACTTTTATCAGGTTTTTGTAGATAGCTGGACTAATCAGTTCGGAGGCAGGATACTATAGTTTAGTTATTTTTGTGCCGATATTTATAATGAAGCTTTTTAGCTCACGCTATTGACACCTCTGATAGGTGCTTCACATTTCTTCATATTCACTTCACATAGCAGACGCATCTTCACATGTTGTGTTAATAGTTTCGTGAAGTTGCGAAGTGCAAAAAATCATCTGCTAATCAAAGCATTTTTTACACCAGAAATTATTTATGAGTTCTAGAAAACAGAAAATCGGGGTTGTTTTGATGAACCTCGGCGGGCCTACCTCTGAGCCTGCAGTTCGGGAGTTTCTTGAAAATCTGTTTGGCGACCAGGATATTATTAATCTCGGAGGCGGCCGCACCCAGAACGCACTGGCTAAAGTAATTGCAAAATTCAGATATAAGGGTGTTGCAGAAAAGTATCGGGAGATCAGCGGATGCCCGAACGGTTGTATGGGATCCAAATACTGTTTCAACCGTCAAAACAAAGTGGTTTCCGATTGCTGTTCTCCTATCAACTCACTGACGGAAGCTCAGCGAAGAGGACTCGAGAAAAAGCTGAAATCCGAATGGCCTGACCACGATGTCAAGGTTTACACGGCGATGCGATATTGGCTGCCTTTCGACTACGACGTATTTCAGGAAGCTATGGATGACGGCGTTGATCATCTTGTGCTGACCCCGCTCTATCCGCAGTTTTCATTTACCACGACCGGCAGCAGTCTGCGCAACTGGGAAGATATTCGCAAGAAGAACGAAGAACAGGGTAAGACTCCGGGATGGCGTGAGTACACGATTAAAAACTATCACCTCAACCAGAGTTACCTGAACAGCCTCAATGACCGAATCAACGAGGCATTGGAATCTGAGTTTACTGAGGAAGAACGCCGGCAGACCCATTTGGTTTTTTCAGCACACGGAACGCCCTTGTATGAGGTGGAAAAAGGCGATCCCTACACCTGGCAGATTGAAGAAACCGTCAATGCCATCATGGATATGCGCGGACAAAAAGAAAGTTGGTGGCTGGGGTATCAGTCAAGAGTGGGGCCGAATAAGTGGACGCAACCCAATACCGAAGATTTGGTGATTCGCCTGATCAATTACGGCGTTAAAAATCTGTTGATGGTGCCGGTAGCTTTCGTGACCGATCACATTGAGACCTTGCACGAACTGGAAATAGAGCTGCCGGAAGAATTGGAAGAGCAGAACCTGGAATACAACAAATTGATAACTACGAAAGGAATTAATGATCATCCTTCGTATTTTCAGGCGCTCAAAGAGGAAATATCATTGAAAATCGGTCACGTGCTCGATGAGCACCCCGGTGATGTGGATAAAAAAGAAAAAGCTGCCCCGGTTTCCGGATAAAAAAAAAAAAAACGACATTTGATCAACTAACTTCCATTGGGATCAACCATTGGAAAGCTCCGGTTGAGGTCAGGGAAAAATTCAGTCTCTCAGACCAGGCGCGGGATGCATTTTTATCTGAGGCCGCTCAGCGCGGTTATACGGATATCATTGCACTTTCAACGTGTAACCGTAGCGAAATACTGGTTCTTTGTGTTGACCCGCAAGAGCTTACCGATCTGTTTTTAAAGTATTCCAATGGTTCCTGGGAAGAGTTTGAATCTTACGGTTTTGTGATCCGCGGGCGCGACGCTGCCGAGCATTTCTTCAAAGTTGCGGTTGGCCTTGATGCTCAGATTCTGGGGGATCTTCAGATCATCAAACAGGTCAAAGAAGCTTATGAGCATGCCCACCAAAAGAACATGATCGGCGGTACGCTCCATCGGTTTATACAGTACATGTTCCGTGCGCACAAACGTTCGCGGAATGAAACGGACCTGGCTTCAGGCGCAGCAACGACAGCTTATGCCGCCGTTCAGTATGCACGGCATCACATGAAATCGCTGCAGGATAAAAAAATTGTACTGGTGGGAACCGGTAAAATCGGCAAGGTAACCTGCAAAAACCTCATGAGCCACGGCGCCCACAATGTTACGCTGGTGAATCGAAGCCGAAATCGCGCTGAAAAACTGGGCGATCGTTTTGAACTGCCCTCAGCCGGTTTTGAGGACTTGAAAGATCTGCTTGTGGAAGCTGATGTTGTCATCGTAGCAACAGGCGCGAATACCCCCATTATTACCGATGAGCTGATTCCGCAAAATCTCAATGGCAAGCGACGGATCATGCTCGATCTGTCCGTGCCCCGAAATATTGACCCGGCCCTTGATACCCATCCATCCATCGAGGTGGTCAATATGGATATGATCAACGAGACGACCGACGAAGCTTACCGCAAGCGGGAAGAAAACATTCCCAAAGTAGAAGCCATTATCGGCGAAGAGCTGGATGCTTTTGGCGAATGGCTCAACGAGCAGGAGGTTGTCCCCACGATTAGAGCGCTGGATGCCAAGTTGGAAGATATTCGTCAGGCTGAGCTTCAACGCTATGTCAATCGTTCCGATGAGGCCGACCTGGATCGTGTAGATGAACTCACGCGCCGTATCACCAAAAAAATCCTGGCTCACTCCATCGATCATATTAAACAGAATCGGGAGGATCCGGAGTCGGCAGCCCGCCTGGTTGAAGAGATGTTCAAACTGGATCAAAAGGAAAATTCTTGACGGCCCAACCCATCCGAATAGGTACGCGCGA
Organism: Balneolales bacterium; assembly: GCA_007135115.1. Taxonomy (GTDB): domain Bacteria; phylum Bacteroidota; class Rhodothermia; order Balneolales; family Natronogracilivirgulaceae; genus SLJN01. The sequence goes on along the minus strand of SLJN01000361.1, from coordinate 11,592 downwards.
CAGCAAACTTGCCGTCTGGCAGGCTGAATACGTGCAAAGCAGCCTGAAAAAAGCAGGTTATTCTTCCGAGTTGGTTTTTATCAAGACCGAGGGGGATCAGCAGCAGGATTTACCTATCCATCAAATCGGCGGTCAGGGCGTGTTTACCAAGGCGCTGGATGATGCTCTACTGGATAACCGCATCGATCTGGCGGTACACTCCTGTAAAGATCTACCCACGATGATGCCGGAAGGCATTCTTCTGGCCGCTATTCCTGTACGCGAAGATCCGAGGGATGTGCTGGTTTCCAATCAGGATATCTCTTTTCTGGATGATCCTCACAGCGAAGCCACCATCGCTACCAGCAGTAATCGGCGTCGCGGACAGTGGCTGAGTCACTATCCCAACCATAAGATCACCGAGGTACGCGGCAATGTGCAGACACGCCTACGCAAACTCGAAGAAAACGGATGGCAGGGGATTATTTTTGCGGCAGCCGGACTCAAACGGCTCGGATTGGAACACCTCATTTCTACCTCGCTCGACTGGATGCTTGCCGCTCCGGCACAGGGCGCACTTGCCGTTGCTTGTCGACAGGGTGATGCCGATATGCGCACCGTCTGTGCTGATATTCACGATGAACGCATAGCCGCCGGGATAACAGCCGAGCGCACATTTCTACGCATTCTCGAAGGAGGGTGCAGTGCCCCGATCGGTGCCCATGCCTTAATTGAAGATGATACCATCACCCTGCGCGGACGCCTCGACGCCCTGGACGGTTCCAAAACCATTCGCGTTGAGGCGTACGGAAATCTACAAACGCCCGAACGAGTGGGTGAAGAAGCCGCCAGGCAAGCCCGGGATCAGGGTGCATCTGCTATGGTTGCCATGGTGCGTCAGCAACTTTTCCAATAAATCATTGATGATGGGTGCCTGGTTATGAGCGGTAAAGTCATTTTATCTACCCGAAAACATCAACAGCAGGATATCGACCTGTTTCGAAATAACGGGTTTAAGCTGATAACCTATCCGCTGCTGACATTTGAGTATTCCGTCCCCGATGCTGTTAAAGTAGATGATAAAAAAAAGCCCATCGGGTGGATTGTTACCAGTAAAAACGGCGCTAACGGGCTTCGCAGAATGCTGGAGCAGGAAATCTCACTGCCCAAGCCCGAAATGATTGTTGCCACAGGTCCGAAAACGGCCGAACCTCTGGCTGATTTAAAGCAGGATGTCTACGTTCCGGATACCCAGAATGCCGGCGGAATTGCTCGCTTCATCATCGAAAATCGCCCGGATGTACATTGGGTACATTTTTGCGGAAACCTGACCCGGCCGGAATTGGGCGAAAAACTCAGAGAATTCGATATCGGGTATCAGACCTTAGAAGTTTATCAAACTCTCAAGGCTCCGGATTTGCCGGATGCTCTGCCTTTGTCTGATGCCGTGCTGTTTTATAGCCCAAGCGCCGTCGCCGTTTGGTTTGAGTATTTTCCGGAATACATCAAACATAATAAGCCGCTTTGCGTGGCGATCGGCCCGACTACATTGGATGCCTTTAAAACCCATTTCCGACACCCTTGTGTTATGGCTGAACAGCCGAATATCAGTGCCATGCTGAAGGCCGTTAAACAAAACATCGGACATTCCTCTTAAAATTATTTGATATGCAAGATTACGCCCCTCTTAAAAACGATTTACTCCTTCGGGCTCTCAACGGAGAAGAAGTGGAACGCCCGCCCGTCTGGATGATGCGCCAGGCAGGCCGCTACCTGCCGGACTATATGACGCTTCGTGCAAAGTATTCCTTTTTTGAGCGTGTGGAGAATCCCGAACTGGCCACCGAAATTACCTTGATGCCGGTGGATCAGGTTGGAACCGATGCAGCCATTTTATTTTCGGACATTTTGGTTATTCCCCAGGCGCTTGGTCTGGAAGTGCGGTTGGAAGAAGGCATTGGCCCCCGCCTTCCCGACCCGATCAATACGGTTGATCGCGCTATGGATGTCGTCCAGCCGGATGTTGAGGATCGTCTGCACTATATCATGGAAGCAGTGAGTATGATCCGCACCGAATTGGATGGGCGCGTTCCGCTTATCGGGTTCGCCGGAGCTCCATGGACGCTGCTTTGTTATATGATAGAAGGCCGCGGCTCCAAAGATTTTTCAAAAGCCAAGGCGTTTTGCTATCAGAATCCTCAGACTGCCGAATATTTGCTGGATACCATTACCGAAACCACCATCAGTTATTTGAAGGCGCAGGTGGCAGCCGGTGCTCAGGCTGTGCAGGTTTTTGACAGCTGGTCAGGTTTGTTAAGCGCGGAAGACTTTTCTCAGTACTGCATGCCTTACCTGAAACGAATAGCGGATACCCTTGCTCCGGAAGTGCCGGTTATTTTATTTGCAAAAGGCAGCTGGTATGCCCTTGAGCGACTTGCCTGGCGGACCGATGCATCAGCTGTCGGAGTTGATTGGGCAACCTCACCTGAGTATGCACGACAAGCGACAGGTGGAAATATTACGCTTCAGGGGAATCTGGATCCCAGCCGGTTACTCGGCCCGGTTTCTGAAATTCGCAAACAAACGCGCTCTATGATCGAAAGGTTCGGGAAAGATCGCTATATCGCCAATTTAGGCCACGGCATTCTGCCCAATACTCCGGTAGATCATGCCAAGGCGTTTGTAGATACAGTTAAGGAATACCGGGACTAAAGTTGTTTTAAGAATCGCCGTTGGAGTTTTTTAGCTTTTCCTGTACAAGCTCCATAAGCTCTTCCGGATCAATAGGTTTTACGATATAGCTTGATGGTCCGGTATCCATAGCACGGGATTTGGTCAGGTAGTCGCTGTTACCTGTAATGTAAATAACCGGAGCCATATTGAAATTCCTGATTTCCTGCACGGCATCGATCCCATCAATAGAGCCTTCAAGGAAGATATCCATCAAAATTAAGGAAGGGTTCACCTCTTTGGCTTTAGTTACCGCATCATCACCTGTCTTGACGAAATGTAAATCATTGAACCCATTGCGATTCAAAATATGCTCGAGCAGCATGGTGAGCATAAATTCGTCTTCTGCAATTAGTATGGGAGGTTTGGCATCCATTTTATTGAGTTAAGATAGAGGAATTACAAAAGTTCCTTATTTTGACAAATGTAATTGAAAATCTATTGGTTTTGCAAATAAATATCTAAGATCAACTCCTTAGTAATAGTTTGTGTGGTACACGATGTTACAAGTGTATTCAAATATGCAAAAATAGATTGTCGCTTAACTCAATTTGCTTATGGCATCCGCAATGCGCTGTTCGGTTTCTTGTTTACCGATAAGTTCCATAGTTTCGAACAAATCCGGTCCGAATCCCATACCGGTAACAGCTACACGTACCGGGAGCATGAGTTTACCAAAACCAACGCCTTCGGCCTCAATGACGGCAGAGAGTTTTTCTTTAAGGGGGGCTGCTTTGAACTCATCTCGGCTCAATGATTGGATTTCATCCAAATATTTTTGAACCAGCGCCGGAGTTTGTTCTTTCCAGGCTTTCTTTTTGGATTTTTCATCATATTCAGCCGGGGCTTCGAAAAAGTAGCGACCTAACTCAATCACCTCGGGGACGCGGGAAACGCGGTCACGCATCAGCGAGAGGATGGTTTTGAGGTAATCATCCGAAGCGGTATAGCCTTCACGCTCGGCAACTTTTTTGATGCGGGGCAGTAGCTCCTCGTCTGATTTTTCCCGCATGTAGTGCTCATTGTACCAGGTTAATTTTTTAAAATTGAAAACAGCGCCTGCTTTACTGACGCGCTCCAGGGAAAACTCTTTGATCATCTCTTCCAGCGACATCACTTCGCGATCATCGCCGGGGCCCCAGCCGAGATAGGTAAGGAAATTGATAACCGCTTCCGGCTCGTAATCCTGCTGAACATAATCCCGCACGTTGATGGGAATGCCTTCCTGCTCGGCTTTTCGTTTTGAGAGTTTCCCCCCGCTGGGTGACATGATCAGCGGAAGGTGGGCCATCGCCGGTGCATCCCAGCCGAGATATTTGTACAGGAGCATGTGTTTCGGCGCGCTACTGAGCCATTCTTCACCGCGGATGACGTGCGTTATACCCATTTCATGATCATCCACAACATTGGCCATGTGGTAGGTCGGCAGTCCGTCGGATTTGATCAGCACCTGATCGTCCAGTCCCTGCGTATCAAAAGAAACCACTCCGCGGATGATATCGGTAAAACGCACGGTTTCTTTTCGGGGCACTTTCAGTCTGACAATATATTCTTCACCGGCATCCAGTCGGCGCTTGACTTCATCCTGCGGCAGGGTCAGACTGTTTTTCATCGATTGCCGGGTGATCGAATCGTATTTCGGAGAGGGGTTGCCGGATTTTTTCAGGCGCTCCCGCATCTCTTCAATCTCTTCGGAGGTGTCGAAGGCGTAATAGGCGTATCCGTCAGCGATGAGCTGGTCGGCGTATTTTTGATACAATTCGGATCGCTCGCTTTGCCGGTAGGGTCCGTATTGGCTCTCCGTGCCCGGACCTTCATCCCAATTCAGTCCCGCCCACTTGAGGCTGTCGAGGATATCCTGCTCGGCTTCTTCCACATAGCGGCTTTGGTCAGTATCCTCAATCCGAACGATAAATGCCCCGCCATGATGTTTGGTGAACAAATAGTTATACAGAGCGGTACGGAGTCCGCCGATATGTAAAAGTCCGGTGGGTGAAGGTGCAAAACGTACGCGGGTAGAGTCAGCCATAGTTCAGGAAATCAGGTTTTCAATAAATAATGTTTGAAGCCGCATGCATGTTCGATCTAAACGAATCATGCGTAATTAGTGTCTGTGTGATTGCTCAATGTTTATAGGTTTGGTTTATAGGTAATTAGGGTAATTCTGGTAATTAAGGGTTTTGAGCTACCATTGGAGCCACATACCTAATTGCCTGAATCACCCAAATACTCACACCAAGGCGGGCAAAGATACGAAACAGGGGTGGAATTGAGAATAGGTTAATGTGTTTTAGGGAGTAGTAGTTGCTAATGTAGGATTTCAGAGCAGTAAATTAGTTGACCAGTGGGGTTTTTATAAGAGCATACAGTCAGTCCGTTTTATCAAGGGATGAGCCGAATAATTGACCTAATCGGCTCAAAATCCCGGTTGATAGTGAGCCGATTATGATTTGTGAATTTTCCTACTCAGTGATAAAAAACTGCCGGCTTTTCCGCTTTATATTTTGGAGGGACTCAACTCAAAATTTTCGATGAGCCATTGAGAAACCCCTATTAAAATCCAAAACATTAATGGAAGCAAGGAGATAAAGATGCTTACCAATAGATTCAAGCTACAAACTGTAAACATCCTTTTTTTACAGTTTGCGGTTGTGGCAATGCTGATGACCACCGGATGTAATGATGTAACCGGTCCGGAAGAGGATCACGGTGTCGTGGACATTCTCATTGAGCCGCAAGAAGTTGAGATGGAAGTTGGTGACCAGCAGCCATTTGAAGGGTTCTTAATAGATGAACAAGGAGATACGATTGATCCGGCAGAAATTGATGGGTTTGACATAACCTGGGAGTGGTGGTCCAGCGATTCCGATATCTTCACGGTAGAACAGGATGGCTCCGCTGGCACCGGTACCGGTGAAGGGGAGGGCGAAGCCTTTTGTATCTTAGAAGTCACCATTACGGACGGCAGTTCCAATTTTGGAGGAAGGGATTCATCACTGGTTAGGTTATTTTAAATCGCCCAACGGTAACGGTGACAGCTGAGTAATAAATTAATTGAGGTGCGGGAGGCATATTTTCCATAATATTGATGAATGCAGTCAACACCCGCACTCATCTTACCACCTTTTTTGCCCAATCTTTACGATTTGGCCATCATGTACCATGGCAATCCGGTAATGGTGGCTGATCATGTGCCGTTCTCTAGAAAGAGCCGGGTTCACCGAGGCAGAATCCGGACGCCTGATGGAGATCAGCAGTGGCTTACACTGCCGATTCAAAGTGAAGATCGTAAAAAGCCGCTTACCGAAGTTCGGCTCGATCCGCACACCCTATGGGCACGCGAGTGGATGAAGCAAATCACGTTTTGCTACAGCAGCTCCACTTATTTTGATTTTTTTGAACCCGAGCTGCAAGCCGATCTGGAACTGGCGGAACAAAAAAACTATCTGGTTGAGGCCACGGGTTTCTTATTTGAGCAAATTCGCCGCTACCTTGAGTTACCGGAAATATCATTTACCAAAGCCAGCGAACTGCCGGAGTGGGACGATAACCCCGATCAGCTTGCCCGAAACCTGGGTGCTGAAAATATGTATCAGGAGCACCGAAGCAGGCATTACCTCCGACAGGCCGATTGCCGGATTAATCCCCCCATAACGATTCCGGAATATCATCAAACCGGAACAGGATTTGTTCCCTGGTGCTGCTGGCTGGATCTGCTTTTTGAGTATGGCCCGGAAGCGTTTAAAGTTACTGATGATTTTTTTTAACCGCGGATTTTTACGGATTTGATTTTTTCATCACCACCTAAATTATCTACGGGAACCTCTTGGCTATACCGTCCTTTTTTGAAAGTTATTTTTACATTGGTTTTTATAACAAAAAATCCGCGTACCATCCGCCGAAAATCCGCGGTTAATAATCCTGTTCAATCCCCAAACTGACTCAAAATTTATTTTTTCTGATCATCACATTTCGGATATTTACTCAAATATTCAAAGTGCCTTTAAGAAAACGCCAAGATCAAGGCGCGCGAAGTTCCCAAAAAGCACAGTGTACAAACCGTACATGAGCATTTTTGAGACGAGCGGAATGCAGGTATTGGCGCTTTTATTAAACGCACTACATAACAAGGTTCTCTATTAAGGTTTATGGCTATCAAGCTGCACAGTGATGAACTCACCCGGCGCCTTTATGCAAATGATGCTTCCATGTATGAAGAGCTGCCTCAAGGGGTTTGTTTTCCGGCATCAACACTGGATTTGCAAGAGCTGGTTAATCAGGCAAACCAGAATGATTTTTCCATAACGGCCAGGGCTGCCGGAACGAGTCTGGCCGGTCAGGCTACCGGCGACGGACTGATCGCCGATGTATCCCGGCACATGACCCGGATTCTGGATATCGATCCGCAAAAACGGGCTGCGAGGGTTCAGCCCGGGGTGATTCGGGATGAGCTCAATCGCAAAGCGGGGGAACACCAGCTATTATTCGGTCCGGATACCTCAACGACCAATCGTTGTATGATCGGCGGGATGATCGGCAACAACTCATCCGGCTCTTTTTCCATCAAATACAAGACGACCCGGCAGCATGTCAATGAGCTAACGGTGGTTTTAAGCGATGGCAGCACGGCTGTTTTTGGTCCGCTGACACCTGGAGAACTGAAAGAAAAACGATCCCGAAACGATCTTGAAGGCGAAATTTATCGCCGGATGATTAGCCTGCTTTGCAATCACAAGGATACCATAGAAAAAGCCTATCCGCATCCGGATATCCTGCGACGAAATACCGGTTACGCTCTGGATCTGATGTGTCAAATGGACCCGATCACTCCGGGCGGGCGGCCGTTTAATATGTGTGAACTCCTTTGCGGCAGCGAAGGGACATTGGCTCTAACCGCCGAGGCTGAGCTTAACCTGGAGACGGCATCATCCGAAAAAATCCTGCTGATCCCCCAATTTGAAACCCTCGATGAAGCCATGGAAGCTACGGTTGAGGCGGTTAAACTTCAGCCCTCAGCCGTAGAGCTGGTGGATGATAACATTCTGGAGGCCACCGAAGGAAATACCGAACAGCGCAAAAACCGGTTTTTCCTGGAAGGCAAGCCCAAGTGCCTTTTGATCATCGAGTTTCAGGGGGACGAAATTTCGGTATTGCGGGAGAAAGCTCAGGCGCTCAAGGAAACCCTGCTAAACCGAAATCTCGGTTATTCTCACCCGCTTTTTGAAGATGCCGATAAAATGAACCGGGTCTGGGAGCTGCGAAAAGCCGGGCTGGGGCTGCTCATGGGACTTTCATCCGATTCTAAATCCCCGACTTTTGTTGAAGATACCGCCGTTCGGGTTGAAGATCTCCCTGCTTACATCCGCGACTTCCGCAAAATTCTGGATAAATACCAAACCCACTGCGTGTTTTATGCACATGCTTCTGTTGGTGAGTTGCACTTGCGCCCGGTGCTGAACCTGAAATCCGAAACTGGTCTTGAAAACATGAAGGCCATGGCGAATGAGGTCGCCGATCTGGTTAAATCATACCGAGGTTCGCTTTCGGGTGAGCATGGTGACGGCAGGGCACGATCGCATAATATTGAGCGGGTTCTTGGTAAAGAAATGGTTTCTCTGCTGAAGAAAGTCAAAGAAATCTGGGATCCGGATTACCGGTTTAATCCGGGCAAGATTGTTGATCCGGAGCCGATGGATAAGGATTTGCGATTCCATCCGCAGTACACTTCTCCCAAGGTTGAAACCACTTTTAAATGGCGCAAAGAAGGCAGTTTTGCTGAAGCCGTAGAGCAATGTAACGGCGCAGGGGTATGCCGAAAGAAAGCTGATAGCGGTGGCACGATGTGTCCGTCCTACATGGCCACCCTTGATGAAAAAGATTCCACCCGAGGGCGGGCTAATGTGTTTCGGCAGATTTTTGCGTCCCGGCAGAGAGAGGCGTTCAGCTCAAAAGAGATCAAAGAGGCGCTGGAGCTTTGTCTGAGCTGCAAAGCGTGTAAAAGCGAATGTCCGGCCAATGTGGATATGGCCAAGATGAAAGCGGAGTTTCTGAACGGCTGGCAAAACCGAAACGGAAAAAACGCTTCGGACCTGTTTTTCGGCCGTCCGGATACCTTTTTGCCCATGGCTTCCATTTTTGCCGGGATGGGAAATAAAATGATGCGAAGCGAGCCGGCCCGGGAGCTGCTTTTCCGTTTTTTTAAGGTTGATCGGCGCCGGGATATGCCTGAGGTGGTTGCCGAACCGTTCAAGCGCTGGTATCGCAAACACCGTATGGATATTGGGGATCAGTTAACGGATAAGCCGCGGGTGGTTTTGCTGGTGGATTATTTTACCAATTACAATGAACCTGAAATTGCCCGCTCGGCTCTTGAGGTTCTGGAAAAACTCGGCTACTCGGTCATCGCGATCGGACCGATGAACAGTGCCCGCACCCAGCTCTCCCGGGGAATGGTGGATCAGGCTCAAAAAACAATCCACCGGAACCTGGAAAAGTTAGCACCCCTGGCTCAGGAGGGACTGGAAATCATAGGATTGGAGCCCTCTGAGATCCTGACCTTCCGCGATGAGGTTCTTGATTTGTGTGATGACACCTGGCTTGATCAGGCAAAACAACTGGCGGATCAAACGCTGATGTTCGAAGAATTCATTTCAAAATATGCGGATCAGCATGCGTTTCCGGGTCATCGGGACAACGGCGTCGTGCATGTTCACGGACACTGCCACGCGAAAGCGCAGGTCGGCACAGAGCCAACTATGGAAGCCCTTGAGTGGGCCGGATTTCAGCCCGTATCCATCCCGGCCGGTTGCTGTGGCATGGCCGGATCTTTTGGGTACGAGGAAAAAAACTATGAGGTCTCTATGCAAATCGGCGAACTCAAGCTTTTTCCGACGGTTAGGCAAACCCCCGAAGCCGAGCCGGTATGTGCGCATGGGTTTTCCTGCCGGCATCAGATCAGTGATGGTACCGGGCGGAAGTCTTTTCATCCGGCTGTGTTAATGCACCGGGCGATGGAGGTGAAGCAAAAACGGGAACTGAAAAGAGAGCTTGAGCAGGTTTAGGGAGTCTTTGTTATAAAAATTGGTAATTGGTAGTTGTTGTTCAAGGTGTAAGGTTGAGCGCACTCCGAAAAGTCTGAGCTGAACTTTACCGCCTAAATAATTAAAGCAGCGGTCATCCCGGAATTCCAGCTTCTTAGATGGGATGTCCGGGATCCAGGGGAACAAGCACGATACTGCCCACTACCCCTGGATCCCGGATAACTCCTCCGCTATCGCTTCGTAGTTTCCGGGATGACTGCTTTACTTTTTTAGGTGTGAAAAATACAAATGAACTAATTTTGACTTTTCGGATTGGGCTCAAGATTCAAAGTTCAAGTCAGCTTTAATGGGTTATTATAGGCATTGATCGATGTGAAACCACTTGAACGTTGAACTCTACCTGAAAGCTAGTCGAATACTTTAAGCATTATTCCCCAATTCAAGTCAAACTATACAGCTGGTAGTTGTTGCATTACTGCCTACTTTGCTCAGCCACTCCCCGAATTCATCCAGCAGCTTTTGCAGGTGCCCATCACTGCCGGCGTTGATGGGGTAGTACACTGCGGCACCAACATTTACGGTATCGTCAGCAGTTTTGGTAGCCAGAGCGTCTTTTACCGGGTTGATCATAGGGTGTTGTTGATCTCCATCAACGGCAAATCCGGTGATGAGATCTTTGAGGTCAATGTGTTGACCGGCGGAGTTAAACTCAAACGATTCGCCTTCTTCACCGAGTCGAAAGATTACATGAGAGGATGGTGCCCGATCGAGATCCCATAATGAAATCGGCACCATGTAGCGCAGGGATATCAGATTGTTGATATCGACGATGGGGTTAATTCCGGGAAAATTGTCTTTGGTGGCTTCCCGTAGCAGATATTCGGATGAGGGTTTGGAGCGCCCGGTGGGTTTATATGAGCCGTTTCGAAGCATCTCCCGGCCAGCTTGGCGAAAGGTTTCTCTTTTCGGATCAAGACCATCTTGAACGGACTGGACTTCTTTTTCCAGTTCAGTTTGAAACCCATCCGGGTAGATGTTGATATCAATGTTACGTACGGTGACGATTCCGATCCGGATTGCAATGTCGTCGAGTTGATGTTCAAACTTCAGGTCCATGGTACAAATTCGTTGAATGTAGAAATACGATTCTCTGTAATTTCAGGTTGGAGGGAAGAAACAAAATCTAAACGTATTGTGCTATGCTACAACTCAACGACACAAAACTTGAAATCTTCGGATTTGGCGATAACAAAGAAGATATTTTCTACTGTCTGATCAACCTGAAAGTTAATCCTGAAGGACTTGATGTGGATAAACTGGCCAAAACCGATCCCCGGGAACTCGATGATCGCCTTGATGAGATGGGATGTTTGGTGATGATCACCGGAGAAGACCTGGAAGAACTGATTTCTGAAGAAGATCTCTCCGAGCCCAACCTCCACCAGGCATTATATGATCTTGCAGTTGAAGAAGAGGTTATAAAGTAACTCTATGATATAAAAAAAGCTGACCTGCAGTATGAAGCAGGTCAGCTATGGCATTGTCGAATTATTAAACGGTTTAGCTGTCAGTTGTTTCCGGACTTCTGGTCAGCGTAATTGACCCTCGGATCTGGTCAGGATTTTCATCGCTTAATTTTGCGTAATCGGTAATAAGGATTTCCTCGCGTGACTTCGTTAAGCAACGAAATGATTCACACGAAGACCGTCCGGATTGCGCTTTTTTCAGATGATCCATCGCCTTACTACGATCATCCGGGTGGATGAGATTGTTCCAGCCTTCCTTGTCCAGGCATTCTTCTTTCGAATAACCGGTCAGCTCAGTTATATATCCGGAAATCCAT
>SLJN01000206.1 GCA_007135115.1 Balneolales bacterium | reverse complement strand
TGCGTGTTGTAAACCTCAAGCTCTTTTCCGCGCAAATTGAATCCTACACCTCGCATTCCTGTGCCATAGAAGGCGGTTTGCTCATCGAGATCAAAAGCAGATTTTTTGCCGCCATCTTCCAGTTTTTCGTACCCGTCGCCCCCAGACTCGGCAAGTATTTCAGAGCCGTCATCCTCATGAAAGGTAAGGTGCACAGGTGATTTGTAGACGCGAACATTCACGGATTCTCCGCTAATCTCCAGATAATCGTCATGTTCCTCAAGGCTGAGTTGCTGATCGTACTCCGGCTGTTGAATAACCGAGTAGGACGAATCCGGCTCAGCATCCGGCGCAGATAAATGGTTAACCCGGATGATGGAATCCGAATACCACTTTAATTGAATGGCCCCTTGGTCTGTCTCAATGAAATAACCGTATTCGGTTTCGTTGTAAGCTTGTAAATTTCCGTGGCCGTCCTGTGCTATTGCAGCGGTTGCGGAAATTAAAAATAATTTTATTACTACTATCGTAGACTTTGTCATATCTCCTAACCCGTTATATTTTTTGCAGTGAAGTGACTTTACTGCGTCGCAGTGCCTGATTAATATACAAATTGGCTGTTATTCGGGCGAAAAGAATACGAAACATATCATTTTCTTACATAGAATAATTGCTTACTATTTTACTACACCAACTTATTAACCGTTCTGTAAAACGTATATCACTTTAAAGCTGAGATTCTTAAGCCCTATGCCATTCCGAGTTGTTTATATTTTGTTGTTACTATCCCCGGCACTGCTGCTGTTCGGTTGTGAAGGTGAAGAAGAAGAGGAGTTTGAAATTCCCAAAACCTCGTTATCCTATGATGAGCTGGAGCTGCAGCAAGTTAGCCCGGCACTCGAATTTCCTCTTCCGGATGATATGGTGGATCCCAAAAAACTTGTCGTTGCTGATGGCCGTGTTTATGTAAGCGACCGGCCGGGTCAGCCCGGTCGCCCGACGTTGTATGCTCTTAAAGCCGAGGACGGGGAACGGGTCGGCCACATGGGGCAGCGCCGCCACGGACCCGGTGACCTTGTTTCCATTTCCATCCTTGGCATTCGCCCCGGTGAACAACCGAGACTCGCAGCTTTTGACCCGACGCAGCTGGTGGCTACTTTCATGGACAGTGAAGCTCCGGATGACGACTTGCGCAGCGGCACACGGATGGCAGAACTGGAGCTTAATGAAATCCCCGACGGCCTTGCGTTTTTAAGCGATGGCCGCATTTGGGCAAGCGGCTTATGGTCAGAACCTTACCGCGTTATCGAACTCAGTGACCGGGGCGGACGTCGCCAGCGCCTGATACCTACTCCCGGTTATGAGTTCGGCCGATCCCCACGGGTTTTCAATGAGTTGTGGCACTCGGTTATGGCCGCAGGTGGTGACCCGGAAGTTGTAGCAATCGCCGCACGCTATGCCGCTCGAATTGATTTGTATGAAACCAATGGCGACCCCATCCGTGCCATTGAGGGCCCTGATCAAGCCGAGCCCTCCTATCGCCATCCTGACGATGATCGCCGTGAATTTGAGTTCACCGAAGATGCCGTCTACGGATATCTCGAAGTTGAAGTTCACGACAGCATGATCGTGGGATTATACTCCGGGCGCAACTACCATCAGGATCGCGGTATATACGGTAATTATATTCATATTTTTGATTTGGAAGGCAATCCCTCAGCTACATTTGAGCTCGATACCGCAGTGCGATCCATTAGCACAGATGGGGCCTCTGGTCGGTTGTACGGGCTTACAGACGATAAAAGGGTTGTGGCTTTTGATTTAATGGAGAACGACGACTAAAATACCCTTGGGTCAAGATTGAAATAAAAGGCTAAACGGTCTCGGTTTTCTTCAGAGAAATACCTTTAGCAGAGATGAAGGATTCCCAGTCCGACAGTTGTTTTTTATTGAGTACTCGGGGAAATTTATTCTGCCCGCCCATTTTTCCTCGATGCTCCATCCATTCGTAAAACAGTGATACCGGTACGATATCAACGATGGGTTCTTTCAAAGGACCGGCTCGTTTAATTTCATAATCATTGTTTAACTTTTTCAGGTTGGCATCAAGTTTAGCGCGAACCCTTTCGGTGTTTACATGATTATAATCTTTCGATCCCAGGTACCATCGGTGTGCAAATCGATTGTCGGCATTGATCCCGGCCGTAGTGAACTCCGGTATCGATACGCAAAAGGGTGCTTCCAGCATTTGTACTGCTTCCGTCATATTGTTAACAGAAAGATGCTCCCCGCAAAGACTCAGAAAATGCTTGGTTCGGCCGGTAATAATAATTTGAGCATCATACACATTGGTAAACTGAATGACATCCCCAAGCAGATAACGCCAGCTTCCGGCACAGGTACTTACAAGCAAAGCATAGTTTTGACCTTCTTCAACATCTTCTATACTCAGTACTTCCGGATTGGGAACCGGCATCCCATCCTGATCGAAGTTGTCGTCATCGAAGGGTATAAACTCAAAGAAAATCCCATTGTTTAATAATAAAGACATATCCACATTGGGTTTCTGTTGATAGGCGATATACCCCTCCGATGCTATATAGGTTTCGATATTTACTAAAGGCCGGGCAACCAGCCGGTTAAGGGTTCGCTCATAAGGTGCGAATGCGACTCCTCCGTGCACATACACTGATAAATTCGGCCAGATATCGTGAATGGTATTGAGGTTGTGATGATCAATAATTTTTTCAAACAGAATTTGTACCCAGGCCGGAATTCCGCATACCATCCCTATATCCCATTCGGGAGCTTTTTTGGTGATCTCATCCAGCTTGGAATTCCAGTCTTTTTGAGCAGCAATCTCCTTGCCGGGTTTATAAAAATGTTGAAACCAGGAAGGGATATTCATGGCACTGATTCCACTCATATCCCCTTCGTAAAAATGTTCTTTTTGCGTTAACTGAGTGCTGCCCCCAAGTATCAATACCCCTTTTTGAAACATCAGAGGCGGCAGATTATAGGCTGCCAGCGAATAAATCTGCTTGATGCCGGCTTTCTGAATAGCTCCGACCATGTCTTTGCTAACCGGAATATATTTATTCGGAGCTCCTGAAGTCCCGGAGCTAAGAGCGAAATAGTCAATTTTTCCCGGCCAGGTGACATCCTGCTCGCCCTTGAGAGTACGGTGCCACCATTTTTCGGCAATTTTGTCGTAATCGAATAGCGGCACATTTTTCTGAAACTGCCTGATCGGATTGTTCATTTGCAGGATATCAGAAAAACCATAAGTCTTACCGAAATCGGTATGCTGTGCCTTACTCAAAAGGGTGTGAAGCTCATGCTTTTGGTAGCGGATGGGATCCAGTCGCTGGGGGTTAAAATATTGCTTTAGCGTTATAGCTCGCTTTATAATGTGACCAAGAATTGCCATAAATAAAATTTCTACAGAGTTCGGTGTGCGTCTATCAACAATATGGAAAATTTAGGGTCATAAATCCAGTTTAGGACGGCCTTTAATGCATTTATTCCGATGACAGAGAGGTTAACAAAACTATGTTTATACGCTGATTCACGAAAGGAGAAGAGCAAAGTAGTGAAAGGAGATTTTTCAGTGGTCGCTACAAAGCTTATCCGGAAGCCATCACTCTGTGAGCAGATCTTTAGTTTCTTTGATACCTGTGCGATCAAAAGTTAAAGTGAATCGGCAACCAGTTTTTGTAGTTGTATATTCATATTTTGCTTCCAGCTGCTCAGCAAGCACTTCAATAATCTTTAGCCCCATAGAGTTGCCTTTTATCTCTTGATAGTTTTCCGGAAGCCCTACGCCGTCATCTTCGATTTTTAGGGTGATGGTCTGGGCTTTCATCCTCAGCTCTATGGTAATGTTGCCCTCACTGCGATTCAAAAACGCATACTTCAGTGAATTGGTGATAACTTCATTTACAATCAGGGAGCACGGGATTGCCTGATTGACATTTAGTGAAATCTGCCGGCAATCAAAATGAGTGTGGATTTTGGTCTCTGATTGCATGGTATCAATAACATTGCCGACAAGATTTTTCAGGTTTGCAGAAAAATCAATTTTCGAAAAGCTGTTGGATTGATAC
>SLJN01000204.1 GCA_007135115.1 Balneolales bacterium | reverse complement strand
TATCTTTTACAGAGGAAATTGATCGGTTTATGAAGAAATATGGTTGGGTTTTAGTGCAGGATTGATATATGAGGGACTAAAGCCCCGTAAATTAAGGGGTGGGAATACCTCAACCGTTGACTGAAGTCAACGGAAATAGATGACTGCCAATATGACATGAGTGAAATAGCAATTATAATTTGCTCGATACTCTATTTCTGAAATTACT
The DNA here is from genome assembly GCA_007135115.1 of Balneolales bacterium. Taxonomy (GTDB): domain Bacteria; phylum Bacteroidota; class Rhodothermia; order Balneolales; family Natronogracilivirgulaceae; genus SLJN01. The sequence goes on along the minus strand of SLJN01000204.1, from coordinate 3,886 downwards.
AAGCCCACAAGCAAACAGCTCCTTCCCACTAACAACCATCATAACATCCCATTAAATCCGTGCCCTAACCGCGTGCATCCGCAGTTAAAAAAGCGTAACATAACAGCCGTATCTCCAGACATCACCCTTCCACTAAAAAAATCAATTCATGACAAACCCAATAACCGTACGTCGAGCACTGGAGTCTGATGCCGAAATTATTGCAGAATACAACAAATCAATGGCCTGGGAAACCGAGGGAAAGCGACTTGACTTCGACAAAATCATGAAAGGCGTTCAATCCCTGTTTCGTCATCCGGAATATGGGTTTTATGTGGTTGCTGAACATCAGGAGCGCGTGGTGGGGTGTTTAATGATCACCTATGAATGGAGCGATTGGCGTAACGGGCTGTTCTGGTGGATCCAAAGCGTATATGTGGCCCCGAAGTACCGGCAAATGGGCGTCTACCGGACTATGTACAAAACACTGCGTGAGATGGCCGCCGATCATCCGGAAGTGTGTGGCTTCCGGCTTTATGTGGAAAAGGAAAGCTCCGTTGCACAACAGGTCTATCAACAGCTTGGGATGGACGAGTCGCCCTATAAAGTTTTTGAAGAGGAATTGGAGAAATGATTTGACCAGGCAGGTTTGCCCTGTTCTGTTTTAGGGCGCTGAGTTTTACTCCAGAATCTGCGTGCGTATATCCTGTAGCTGGGGCAATTGTAGGAGACTGTCTAAAAAGTAAATAATTAATACTGGCAACATAAATTGATAACAATTCCGCTATCGCTCCATTGTTTCCGGGATGACGCCTAAATTATTTATGTTAGTTTTGGATAAATTTATCTTTTTAGACAGCTTCTTACAGTTCCGGTAGTGAGATCCAGGTATTATCCCTGTCCCATATCCAAAATCCGAATAACAAATCCGCGTCCTATTCTCGTACATCCGCGGCTAAAAAAACTACGACCCCGACCTATTCCCGATATTCAACGCCCGCTTCGGATCACCGGCGAGGTGGAGCGTTTGGGTTGGGAAGGCAAAAGAAATTTCAGCTTCGTTGAACCGGCGAAAGATCTCTTTGTTGATCTTGTCATTGACTTCCACGAATTCCCAATAGGATGGCGGAGTAAACCAATAAACCATCAAAATACTCAGGGAATACTCTTTGAAATCTTCAAAATAGATTCGGGGCGGCCGATCCGGAGGCATGTGTGATGAAAAACCACTGAGTACATCGCGAATGATATCTAAGGCTTCCTGAACCTTTTCCGGTGGGGTGTCATAAGTGATCTCTATATTGGCCCACCGGCGTACAAATGGACGCTTTTGGACATTGGTGATCGTTTTATTCATCAACTCGCCGTTGGGGATTATCACCTGATTCCCGTCGAAGGTCCGAATACGGGTAGACCGGATGCCCACTTCTTCAACAGAAGCATTCATCCCGTCAATCATCACCCAGTCATCGATGTTGAAGGGTTTATCGGAGAAAATCATCAGTGAGCCGAAAAAGTTACGGATCGCTTCCTGACTCGCGAATGCAACTGCCAATCCGCCAACACCGAGACCGGCAAGAATATGGGTAAGCTCTTGATCACTAACAGTTTGTGCTATTTGCAGCAACGCAAGTATAATGATGACCACACGAAGTGTACGCCCAACGACCGGTGTAAGCATGGCATCCAGTTGATCAGCCTTATCACTGGAATAACTGTGAAGCCAAGTGTCTACGGCTTCTGTTAATCGGTAAATTATCGTGGCTATGGCGATGATCACCAGAACACTCGTGGTGATGTAAATGAATTCATCAAGTGGTTGCGGGATAATCAAAATAAACATCGACAGCCTGATCCCCAACATCACCAAAACGAAAGTCAGCGTGCGGGTGAATGCCCGGAATGCTGTAGCCAGGATATGCTTACCCGACTCCTCAAGCGAGGGAATGGCCCTGTTGAGAAAGTAGCTAATCACTTTTGACAGTAAATACGAAAACGTAATGATGACAAACAGCGTGATGATCCGCCACATTTCATTTCCGGCGAAGTTCACATTACTTAAAATTTCAATGTCTTCCATGGTCTCGGGTATTGGATAGAGATACTTTCATAGCATTGGCTTAATGCTGCCAATAATATACACGGATTCCTCCGGAAGGTAATCACAAGATTACGCAAAATGTTTGCCGCACCATTCAATTTGTGGCAACCTTATCTATCAGCATCAATGTCGTGACTGAAACTTTGGGCTTCTCCGAAAAGTGGAAATTTGTAAACAATGTAAGCAATTCCGACTTTTTGAAGTGCACTCAAACTATCAACCTTTGGTTGCATTCACATATTTCTGAATACCGTGGTCGGTGAAGGCGCGAAATCGCAGCCCGCGCAGAATCGGGAACGGGATGAGTTTGAAAAGCCTGGGTAACATCAGCCAAGAAAGCAGACCGGCCGTAAGTGCGATCATACTGTTCCAAACCCAATAATCAAACCAGTTGGCGTAAGTTGATGTGATAAATACCACTGCGGCCACCAAAAATATCAGCAGAAACTGACGGTACCAGATATCGAAAAACTTGAAGAGGATGCCTGGTTTCTGAAATATCTTTCCCTTTTTAGAAATGTAAATCTCCTGAGCACCGTGACGGAACCCCAGAAACCAGGGAGGCACGCGGGGTACAATATCGGCTGCATGTACATAGCGATAAACCGGAAAGAATTTCTGTTTTTTCAGGTTCAATGCCATCTGTGGGTCCAGCAGTCTGGGTGCACCAAAGGTATAAAGCCCGGTTATGGGTAGATTCAGATCCCGGGGAACATAATAAGCAGCCAATTGCGCTAATGCACCGCCAAGGCTGTGTCCGGTGATCCATAATGAATCCTTCGGGTGAACTTCACGAATCAGAATTTCTGAGATGCCTTCCGGACCGATGCGTCTGTAAATATCATCCGGTTTAGCCGGTAATTGCCTGCCCCGGGATCCCCACACATGCTGAAGTGCCGTGAGAAACCCTCCATGAACCCGATAGCTGTGATCGTAATCGGCGGTTCGCTTAAACAAGGTGATATCATGGAGGATGTCTTTGTAGTCATTTTCGGTGCCGCGAAATGCGAGAATCCAGCCATGCGCGCCCTTATTCATCGGATAACCGGCCAAATAGGTATTGCTTCCCTGGTAGGTGAACAGATACACCCGATCAAAACCATGGACCTTCAGCTTATCCGCCACATACCGGTGCCCCGAGTAGGCAAGTTGACTGTGACAAGCCATGCTATACGCCGGGTTGCCGGATTCTACAGGTTGATATTTTGATAGTTCAGACATGGCTTACATCATTCCGGAGTATGACCTTGCCAAGGATTTGAAATCATATTTACCGTTCACGTTATCAGATTATTCAAAAACCGGCGTGTTTTCGGACCGTAAATGCCATCCACTGCAAGCTCGTCGGAAGTTGCCTGGAGCTTCTCAATTGCGCCTTGGGTTTTCGGACCAAAAATACCGTCGACAGTTCCACACTCAAACCCGGCTAGATTCAGTGCCTTCTGTACTTTTTTGACCTCATCTCCGGTATCACCATTTTGTAAAATACTATCCGGCAATGATTCCGGGCTTTCTGGTTTAAGCCTTCGGAAGCCAAGTAAACGATCCGACGGATAAGCAGTAACCGAAACCTGATTGCCCTGATTTCCACCCAGGCAGTAAATGCGCTCCCCTGTTTGATCGAATCCGGTAAATATCCCGACGTGTCCTTTCCAGGAGTCTTCACTCCCCCGCCAAAAAATCACAGCATCTCCCGGTTCGGGTGAATCCACTTTCTTCCCGCAATTCAGCCAGGAACGTGCATTTGCTTTGCCTGACTGTTCCAAACCAACCTGCTTTGCGCACCAATTCATAAAAATACTGCAC
>SLJN01000160.1 GCA_007135115.1 Balneolales bacterium | reverse complement strand
TATTCTCGATGTTCTTATAGTTATCGCCCGTCACAAATGGTTTTTGATCAAAACGGTGTTCGGCATAACCATTGTAGCATTGATTGTCAGCCTTATCTGGCCGGAAACATTTAAATCAACCGCGACCATATTACCGCCCAAAGAGCAGCAGATTACCGACGGTTTGATGGGCGGGGTGCTTGGCGATATGGTTTCAAGTCCGGCCCAGACGGATAAACTCGATAATGAGGCGCTGCTCACTTTGATCCGAAGCCGAACAATTCGGGAAAAAATTATTGATGAGTTTAATCTTGGCGAAGAATACAGTATAGATGTTCAAGAGGCGTTGCTCGACAGGGTGTCAGAAAACACTCGGATTGAAGAGATTAGAGAAGGGGGTTTCGGTTTTAATCCAGTAATTGCCATTGAGCTATCCTATACCGACCGCGATCCGGAATTGGCTAAAGATATTGTTGATTTCTATCTCGCCACAATCGACACCATGGCAAGGGAGATCAACGTCAAAAATATTCAGGAGCGACTGGATATTTTGGAACGCAGATATTATCAGAATGAAGAAGAGTTGCGGGAAGCGGAAGATGCTCTGGCTGAATTTCAGGGAGACTACGGCGTCATGCAGATTGAAGATCAGGTCGAACAAACCATCAGTCAAATTGGTGAGGTTAGAGCTTCTCTGGTTGAAACCAAATTACAAGCCAGTGTCCTTGCACAGCAGGTGAGTCCGGATAACAGCGAGCTTGTCAATCTTCGCCGGCAGCAACAAGAGTTGCAAAACGAATACGATCGCATGATTCAAAAGTCCGAACAGGAGATGAATCCGGATGATATTTTTCATCCTTTCCTGAACATCCCGGATCTTGCACTTACCTATGGCCGGTTGAAAAGAGAAGTTGAAATTCAGCATGCAATCTATGAGATGGTCTACCCGCAATACCAACAGCAGCTGATGCTTGTAGCTGATGATTCCAGAAATCTGCAAATTATGGATGAACCGAATATGCCGACTTACAAAGAGGGACCGCAACGCGCTTTTATCGTCATCGGCGGTTTTCTTTTTGCTCTGTTTCTTTCGTTGATCATCATCTATTTCCGTGAAATCATGCACGAAGATAACCCCGATGAATCCGGTACCAAGAAAAAGCTGAATGAATTTATAGAAGCCCTCAAAGCCCGACGGGATGCCTGATTAGAGGAATACCATGAACGATATCGCAACACAGATATCTTATTTTTTCAGGCGATATTCTACATGGATTACCATTGCTCTGGTTCTTCTGTATGTCACAGTAATGGCGCTATCCTACTATACGATCTTTGGTATGCTTGGTGGCAAACATCTGCCTATGGTCTTATCCGGGTTGATCGTATTAGGGCTGTTTATGGTTTACTCCGTCCACCATCCGTATTACCTGATCATGCTGATGGTCGGGGCAACTTATCTGGGCGGTTTTATCACCATTGTTGACGACGGGTTGATCCCGTTTTCACTTTTCCAGCTCTTAATGTTTCTGAGTTTCGGAGTGTTTTTGTTGCACCGGTTGTACCGAAATGATTTCGAATTACGGATTACCGGGTTTGAGCTGGAGTGGTTCCTGTTTTTCAGTATCATTTCCTTTTCACTGCTTTATGCACCTGACCCTTTTGACGGCACAATTTATCTGCTGCGTTATATCGTGCTGTTCGCGATGATGTATATGATCATCAATGTTGTGCAGCGGTCCGAAGAGGTCTCTTATCTGCTTTATTTTTTGATCGGTATCTCGGTACTGCTGGCATCTGCAAGTATTTTCTATTCCCTTGCCGATCCCGAATCCGTGGCCGAAGTGGTGGTTTCGGAAGGCGGTCGCCTCGACCGGGAGACGCTGTTTGACATGGACCCAAATCGTTATGCGGCATTGTTTTTGCTACCGATAGCATTTTTAGCGTCAGTCACCCTGAGCGGATGGTCCATTAAATACCGTGTTATCTCGGTGATTTTGCTGTTTATCATGATTCTGGGAGTTCTGAGTACCTATTCCAGGAGTGTAATGGTTGCCGTAGCTATCATGTTAGTGCTGATTGCAATTTTGTACCGGCAATATCAATTGTTTCTCTGGTTTGGTGTGCTGGGCTTGTTAAGCATACTTTTAATACCTGAGCTGCAGTCCTTTGCCGCTACGGTACTGAGACGTGCGGGGGATATCTTCGCCGGTGCAACCGACGACTCCTCGCGGATCAGGATTTTACTCGGCCTGGCTGCCATTTATATGTTCTTTGATACCTATATGCTTGGCGTCGGATTTCGCGGCTTTTCGCATCACTTTACGGATTACTTTACCATGCAGGAATCCATTGGTGTGATCATGCCGCACAATATCGTATATACGATCGGTGCCGAACTGGGGCTTCTCGGATTAATCGTCTTCGGTTTTCTGATCTGGAAAATCGGCGCGACGGGGTATGAGAACATTAAAAAAAGCGAAACCAGACTCCAACGCGCGAATTCCGTAGCTCTTTTTTCAGCTTTCATTGCTATGTTTATATTCTATCAATTTTACGGTGGATTTATGTACGACAATAACATGTGGGCCATCATTGCACTTATATTTGCTCAGCGCTGGTTGATCCTGGAGAATAAGTAAGTACCACCTAACCGGCTTTTTTGAAAAGAAATTTTCGAATGAAAAACCTGCTATTTGTATCTCAGTATTTCCCGCCTGAAATCGGGGCCGGTGCCGTGCGTGCGCAAGCTATTGTCAAGCATTTAAGCAAGCAGGGGTGGAATATTGATGTGCTCACCGAGACCGCAAATTACCCTTTAGGGGAGCCTTTTGAGCAGACCGAAGATCATGAACTTCCCGAAAATGTAACCATTTCGAGGGTTTGGGTGTGGATGAATCGCCGGGAAACCACTTTCAAAAAGCTAATATTCTTTTTCTCATTCGCCATATCAAGTTTTTTTCACATCCTTCAGAAGCCGTTTAAGTATGATGTAATCCTGGTCTCTTCGCCACCTATATTTTATGCATTCAGCTCCGTAATAGCATCAAAAATTCTGCGGGTGCCGGTTATTGTAGAAATTCGGGATTTATGGCCGGATGCGGCTTTCCAAAACGATCAGTCTCACGAGTCGGTGTGGTATAAAGTCGGTAAGAAATTGGAAAAGTCGCTTTATCGCTCTGCGGATCATGTAGTAGCCGTAACCGAGTCATCTGCAAATTTGATCCGACGAACCACAACAACCCCGGTTACCGTGATCGAAAACGGAGTGGATACGGATACGTTTAAACCCATTCCGGCTGATCAACTTCAGCTGGATGAACCGTTGACGCCCGGTCGCTTTCGCGTAGGTTTCATAGGCTCTTTAGGCATCGTCCATGATTTCAGAACCCTCGTACAGGCCGCCAAAATTTGTGAAAAAGATGCGGATATAGAATTTTTGATTATCGGGGATGGCAGCAAACATCATGAATTTCATGAGATGCTGGAACAGTACACACCGGAAAACCTGAAGTGGTTCGGCCTAAAACAACATGAAAAAGTACCCCATTACATATCCTCTTTTGATGTCGGGATTAACCCTATCGTGGATGCGCCGGTATTCGAGTCGATCGTAACAGTCAAGTTTTTTGAATTCCTGGCATGCGGTACGCCGGTGATTTCTGCGGGAAGGGGAGCAATCGAGGATATCAGTTCAAGGTGTGAAGCTGCTGTAATAGTGCCGCCAGGCGATCCGGAAGCATTGGCAGAAGCGATTATCCGGATGAAAAATCATCAAAATGGTCTTCCCGAGCTGCGTGAAGTCGCTCAAAAGTTTATCGGGCAAAACTATGATCGAAATAAACTGAACGGAAAGTACGAAGGTGTACTTGCCAAACTTATATAGTTTTGGTAAGAAAACTCATGATTCCATTTGGAAAGAACAGGTAATTATGGTGATTCAGTAGATTAAGAAAAATTGGGTGTTTGGCTGACAATGAATGTTAGGTAATAAGCTGTCTAAAAAAAGATTAAGTTTATCCAAAACTAACTTAAATAATTTGGGATCCAGAGAATGTGGCACAAAAGTAGCTTTTAACCCTGGATCCCGGATAGCAAGCCGACGTACCTCCGGCTTCCTTCCGGGAGTGTCTCCGCCAACCGGCGTGATGACTA
>SLJN01000385.1 GCA_007135115.1 Balneolales bacterium | reverse complement strand
TTGGTGATCAAAGCGGTTAGAATGAGTCGCCAGGCCAGATCTGCTTCAATATTGCCCTGTTGTACCATTTGGGAAGTAGATAAGGTAATGGCGTCCATATCGGACAGACCTGAAATGGCTGCAACGATATACAGGTATTGATCGCCGAGATATTCCGTGGTAACGGCCACCAAAAGTAAAACAAACGAATACACGCCACCAAAAGTCAATGCTGATGAAAGTTCACTCGGGTTTCGTTGTTCGGGCAGGCGAGCGGTCCGGTCGGTGATCATCCGATAGGCATAGAAACTGATCCCAATAGAAAAGAGAAGCATGATCATCACCGGCCAGGCAATTTGCCAGAAATAATCCGGTGCCATAATGGCAATCTCGACCATCACGCGAGGATAGACCATCGTAGAAGCTATGATGATGACTACAGCGGAATTTCGGGCCGGTCCCTCGCCGGCAGAAGCCCTCCGGGAATAACTAACCGTAGTGGCGGTACTTGAGATTAACCCGCCAAGCATTCCTCCAAGCGCAATACCGGCGCGCTGACCCATAAATTTGTAAATCAGATATCCGCCCAGACTGATGCCTACAATCAGTACGACAATCAACCAAGTGCGCTGTGGGTTGAAAGCTTCCAGAGGACCAAAAGATTGATTCGGGAGGATGGGTAGGATGATGAAAGTAATCAACACAAATTGCATGATGGCCCGGATGTCGGTGTCTTCAAGGCGGGCAATCATGCCTTTGAGTTGAGGCTTCAGGTATAATAAAATGGCTGTACTGCCAGCTATGGCCGCAGCAACAGTCGTCTGACCCATCGGTATATAAACGCCGACAGCAAACATCAAAAGCAACGAAACCTCGGTGGTAACACCGAAATCACGGCTATCGTTGTACATTTTGTGCAGGTTGCCGACAATGATCACTACCATTATGCCCAAAGCACCCACAGCGATCATCCAGGAGTCGTAAAAATCAGCAAGGTGGGCAACCATAGTGCCGAACATGGTCACAAGGGCGAATGTACGGAAACCGGCTATACGGGTTTCTTTTAATTCGCGCTGCATGCCGACCAATAGACCCAGCAATAAAGCCAGACCGAGGTCCTGTATTATGGTAATATCAACTTGCACCAGGCAACACTTGCTTAATTTATTCTTTGAGTCTCTAAGTTAAACGCAGCTAAAGGGATAAACCAGTATATGTAAATTAGCTATCATCATTTTCATCATCACCATTATCATCCCCGTTTTCATCGTCGGGGTCTTCTTCTTCCTCCTCCTCTTCTTCCGGTTCGATGGGCTCGAGAGCATTGGGATCTATCTGCTGTTGGCTGCGCAGTAAGTATTCATCCCGTGCGCGATTGATAATTTGGGGATTTTCCGCATCTTTTGCCGTCCTGAAGCCAACTTCAGGCGTGGCCTGATCATAATTCAAAAATTCTCGTACTCCCACACCGATATAAAATTCTGGTGATGCCCACGAGCCGCCCCGGATCACTCTTCTGGGTTCATCACGATCATCATAAGATGGTGTTATTTGTCTTCCCCGGGATTGTTTTAGACGTTCGAAGGTAGGGGAGTAAGAGTCGGATACCCACTCTGCGACATTTCCGGCCATATCGTAAAGGCGAAAGTTATTTGCCGGAAACTCACCCACCGGAGAAGTAATTACATAGCCATCGGCGCTTGGATCACCACCGGGAGCGAAATTGGCCAGATACTCTCCATCAATCGGACTTCTTGTGCTGATTCCATCCCATGGATAAATTCTGCCGCTTACTCCGCTGCGAGCGGCATATTCCCATTCAGCTTCGGTAGGCAGGCGACGTCCGGCCCATTCGGCATACGCTTTGGCCTGCTCCCAGCTAACCCCCACTACCGGATGATCTTCATAGCCATCACCGCGGAAATAGATATCCCAATCCAGCCCAACCTGTCGTGACCAGCTTAAAGAATCGGGTTGCATATCCTGGCGGTCATTTTCGTCCAGCGATTCCAGAAATGCCCGGTACTGTTTATTGGTTACCTGATGCTGATCAATCAGAAATGCGTTTACCGAAATCCGGATCCGGCCGGTTGGCTGAATAACCATCGGGTCTTCGTCGGTCAGCCCCATTATAAACTCGCCACCCGGAATAACCACCATTTCAGAAGACGTGCCGTCAGGCAATGGGTGATCCTGCACCAACTCTTCGCTTAAGTAATATTGAACGCCGGTTTCAGGGTCGATATCTATTTCGGAAAGCATTTCCGGAATGTCGTCATCTTCTTCCTGCTCAGGAACATCAATAAACCTAAGCAACACCTGCTCTACATAGGAACATCCTGACACGGATATTAACAGGAACAAACACGAAACTGCTACAATCCGATAAAAATGTTTTTCTTTTCCCTTATGTAAATGGCTGTTTATCAACGCAATTTTATATTTAACCCCTCACTATCTGATCAATAAGGGTGCCCGTTGTAAGCGCTCAATACGAATCCACATCATGAAGAAACAACCTATTAATATATCAATTATCAGACCATTTTTTAAACGGATCTACGACACTCTCGTCCCTAAGTAACAGCATATTAAAATTTTATACTAATGATGACTCGAAGAACTTATGAAGTTCAAAATGATTTCGCTTAACAGAAGACGAAGTAAAACCCTACATTAATACCGGTATCAGCTGACTTTTTTATAAGTTTCTCCGGCCCAAAAGTGTTTTGAGAGCTTCGATGAATGTCGAAACGCTATTCTTTAATGTCAGAAATGATAAAACTATTACAGCTAAAGTAATGTGGGATCAACAATACAATGGAGGGGCAGTATCTTAAGGTGCTTTTTGATAGATGCACTTGCAAATTCGGAATGGTATATCAGACACTTTGGGTCTGCTGTGACGTATTCCATCAAGAACAAAAAAAGCCGGTGATCCTGAAACCACCGGCTTATCAATATTTGCTACTTAAATCAGACTTCTTCCGCCCAGGCTTCTACATCCGAAAAGACCTCGGCGAATTCGATCCGTTTTCCGTCATCGGAAATACTTGCTTCAAACTCGGCCGGATCATCAGATTCTCTGCTGATCAGCATGGATGCGAGTTTGTTCACCATTTCCGACTGAATCAGCCTCTTCAGAGGCCGTGCACCGAATTGTGGGTCGTAGCCACGGTCGGCCAGCCATTTTTTGACCTCTTCGGGTACTAATAGGCTGATCTGCTTTTTGGCCAACATCTTGTATACCCGCTCAAGTTGGATATCCACAATTTTGAGGATGTGATCTTTGCTAAGCGGATGGAAGACGATGGTGTCATCAATCCGGTTGAGGAACTCAGGGCGGATAGATTTTTTCAACTCACCCAGCAAGGTGGTTTGTAGTTCGGCGTAGGTGCCGCCATCAATCTTGCCGCCGGTTTGTTCAATTTTCTGCTGAATCAAGTGCGAGCCAATATTGCTGGTCATGATGATAATCGTGTTGGTAAAGTTGACCGTCACGCCTTTGTTGTCGGTCAGGCGACCATCATCCAATACCTGAAGCAGCACATTGAAGACATCGGGATGTGCTTTTTCGATTTCATCCAGCAGTACCACCGAATAGGGGCGCCGACGCACCTGTTCGGTAAGCTGACCGCCTTCGTCATAGCCGACATATCCCGGAGGTGCGCCAATCAGTCTGCTCACGCTGTGGCTTTCCATGTATTCGCTCATGTCGATGCGAACCATGGCGTTTTCATCATCAAAAAGATAATCGGCCAGGCTTCGGGCAAGTTCGGTTTTGCCCACGCCGGTGGATCCCATAAATATGAAGGATCCGATTGGACGCTGCTCATCCTGCAAACCGGCTCGGGACCGCCGCACCGCATGTGATACCGCTTCAATAGCCTGCTGCTGACCAACCACGCGCTTGTGCAGTACTTCTTCCATGGTCATCAGTTTGCTGCGTTCGCTTTGCAGCATTTTGCTGACCGGGATGCCGGTCCAGCGGGATACAATATCGGCGATATCCTCGTCGGTGACTTCCTCTTTCAGCATAGCCGTTTCGCCCTGTTGAAGCTCTTCAAGCTTGCGATTGGTATCTTCAAGCTCTTTTTCCAGCTTGTTGATGGTGCCGTAGCGCAACTCGGCCACCTTCTCATAATTGCCTTCCCGTTCGGCTTTAT
>SLJN01000153.1 GCA_007135115.1 Balneolales bacterium | reverse complement strand
GATGGATGGCAACCCACCAAAAAGTCCGAAGCGAAGGACGACCGAACATAAAAGCCCCGTCCGTTCCGCCGAAAGGCGAATAAGGTCGGGGTAAACGAAGCCACCACCCCCAACCAAGTCCGAGCCGCCGAAGGCGGCGCAGGACGGCCGAAAGCCGGAGCGTTGGCACCTTTCGGCCGCCTCTCTCCGCCAGCCGGCGGATCGGGGCTATTGTTGTGGTGGGCATTTTGTACCCCGGGTTGCACTTCGCTGCGCTCCGTTCCACCCGGGGCTACATTCGGTCGTCCTCCGCTGCGCTCCGGACTTTAATCCCAAACTTGCATTGCATGGTTGCTATGCATCACATAATTGTAATTCAGCCAATTTATTGAGGAGATCGAAATCAAAACCATCAACCAAAATCAACTATCATTTTCCGTCGATTTTAATCGACGGTTTAACGGGGCTTCCCATAAATCAAAGGGGCTTTAGCCCCTCAAGAAGGGCGGCTAAAGCCGCCGGTGTGGGGTGGGGAGACCGGCAAAACCGTCGGTTGAAACCGACGGAAATGGTAGGTATTCAATCGATAATATGACGTTACATAGAATATTTATATGAATCGGAAAAACCCATTGTGAAAATGGAAATTGAGAAATAGCAGACCTGAAATTTCTAAATGAAATTTTACTTCAATTCCCAGGCCGGGTAATCACAGAGTAGGTAATATCATCGGGGATTTCGGCATCCTGGATGAATTGCTCAAGGGATACCCTGATTTTTTCAAGCATTACATCGGGACCGGCATCGCTGTAGAGTTCGAACAGGGAGAGCAGGCGGTTTTCGCCGTATTCTTCACCGTTGGGGTTACGTGCTTCGGTAAGGCCGTCGGTATACATCAGCAGGAGATCGCCCGTAGCCATTTTGAGCTCCATCTGTTTGAGGGCCTGCTCAAGTTTAGGGGTCGGGGCCATACCAAGGGCTAATCCGGCGGATCGCAGCTCTTTGCAGCGTTCTTTTTCACTGTTGTAATACAACGGTACGTTGTGACCGGCACGGCAAAATAGTAAAGGTCCGCCATCAGCCGGTGCCAGAAGCACGCACGCGGTTACAAAGGTTTTGTCATTCCTGCCGTATTTGATGAATTCGTTTAATTCAACCAATAAGGTTTTGGGATCAGGATGATTCTTTTTTATCAACAGATGAAACAGTGCTTGCAGGCGAACCATGTATAACGAGGCGGATAATCCTTTCCCGGATACATCGGCAATGATGTAGTAATCGCCGCGCTCGGTGTGGATGGTATCCACATAATCACCGCCAACTTCGCGGGCGGTACTGGCAAATGAGTAGATGTTCAGCCGTTCGGATTTAAACTCAGGTGAGGGGAGCAGTCCGAGTTGGATTTCACGGGCGAGATCTATTTCTCTTTTAGCATCAAATTTTTCAAGAAGTTCGACCAGGAGCAAGAATAACAATCCGGCAAAAGAAAAAACCAGTATCAGGGTGGAGATGGGTGCTGCAAAAATATTCTGTACGATGAAACCCAAGACCGATGCGGCAAGTATCAACCGACGGCCCGGGGAAAGGCGGTTTCCGAGGGCATTCACCAAGCGCATAGCTTTGATGTGCCCGGGAGTTTTATTTTCCTCAAGTTCCGCCTCTGAACTTATAGCTTCTTTGTAAAGTTTGATAAGTTTGGCCGAATCCGCATGGACTTCCTCACCAATCCGGCGTGGTGTCATTCCTTCCACATATTTCCGGTAAAAGAATGTAGCACTTTCCTGTTGCTCTTCAGCTTCGTTGCTTAATTTCATGTATGTGCCGGACTTAGAAGACATATCAAAGTATTGGGACTAAACTCTGTTTCTAACGATTTGGAAAGGTGATATAACCTATGCATCCATATTCTCACTCTATTGTATTCGAAAATACGTGAGAAAGGATTCAATCCGACAATTAAAAATCAAACAGAAAGATATGCGATCATACAAGTTGATTTCAATAAGCCTCAATGACTTTAAGGGTTGGGTTTATCCTTTTTTGAGGAAGTTGTGGGCAGGTAAATTGTAAACCTGGCACCACCGAGTTCGGAATCCTCCACCACAATATTCCCACCATGCTTCATCACAATATCTCTGGTGATGGCGAGTCCGATACCGAGTCCGTAGTCGCCTCCTTTGGTTTTGGTAGTATAATCAGCATCAAAAATGCGCTGTTTATATTTATCCGGAATTCCGGGGCCGTTATCAGAAAAGCTTATCCACACATATTCATCCTTAACTCCGCTGCTGATATGCAATTTCCCGGAGCCACCTTCCATCGCTTCACAAGCATTAACGATGATGTTGGTCCACACTTGATTGATTTCTCCGGGAATGCAATTCACATAAGGCAGGTCATTCAGATCCAGACTTAATTCAACCTTCTTCAGGCGATTATTCAACAAAAGTAGGGTATCGTTCAGCCCCTCAAGAAGTTCAGCCGTTCTGAAATCGGATCGATCCTGTCTGCTGAAATTTTTGAGACTCTTTACGATTTCGGAAATCCGTCCGGTACTGGTTTTGCTGATATGCAGGAACCATCCGGCTTCGTAAAATTCAATTGCTTTGCGGATCCAGGTTTGTTGATCGGTTTCGGATTTTGGTAGCAGCGCCTTAAGCTCAGCTATGAAATCGGCGGGGATGTAAGCCAGTCTGCGTTGCATGGCACGGGGCATTGCCGGAAACAACTTGGCTACTTCTTTAAGCTGAAGACGCTGACTGTCGGTATCATGGAAAGAGGCTTTGGTTCCTTCTTCAAACAAACTTATGGCCAGTTGCCGCGGAATTGTTGTTCCGGTTTCAATCAGAGAATGTAGGGTTGAAAGTAGGTTGTCGTTTGCACGTAGTAGGGAGGAAGCAGGATTATTGAGTTCGTGGGCAACGCCTGCCACAAGCTGACCCAATGTTGCCATTTTTTCCCGATGAACCAGTTGTTGCTGTGTTTGCTCCAGCTGACGAAGAGCTTTTTGAAGATGATTGCGCTCTTTCTCAATTCTGGTATTCAGCTCTTCCAGTTGTAGGTGAACATCGGTGATGTGTTTATACCGGTCGAGCATGTTGGCGACTACCAGCTGCAAAAACAACCCGCTGATTTCAGGATACTCACCGGTTACCTGATTAAAGGTTTCATCGTCGAATTTTATCAGTTTTACTTCAGAAGAAGCTCGGGCGGTTGTCAAAGCGACATCACCGGTGCAAAAAGAAACCAGGCCTACCAAAGCACCCGGACTTAAATAATCGATTTTAATCTCCCGGTCGTACTCGTCGGTTTTGCTGAGTTGAACCGTGCCCTCTACAATGATGTAAATAGCGTCATTTAACTCATCTTCCCGGGTGATGACATCTCCGTTTTCATAGGTCACTTCGGTGAGCGTAACTTCAACGTGTTCGCGGAAGAGTCTTTTGAGCTGGTCTACCAGCTTCCCGGGATTGCGCAGCCATTGCTTGGTGAAATTGAGAATCATATTACGCTCGGTTATCCGTCGCTTACGCCGCCCCGAAGCCTGATCGATTCGCTGAGTTTTTCGCTATCCAGCAGGCTCATATAAGGCAGAAGATTACGCTCGTGCTCGATCACATAATCAGTAAGCAAATCCCTGGCGGCTTCCTGAAGCTCACTTGGCTGCCAGGGTTTGGAGATGTAATGACGAAGACCACCTTTGTTCAAGGCCTTGATGGTATCGTCGTGGCCTGCTTGACCTGTGATCAGCATTTTGCGGCTTGAAAACGTTTCTTCACGCTCATGCATATCGACCAGAAACTCTACTCCATTTTCACCCGGTAGAATGTGGTCACATACCATCAGCCCGATGCGGTTATTATCATCATATATCGATGATACCTGCTTTCGGGCCACTTCGGCGGTTTCAGCCATTTCGATAGGAAAGATCTCTTCAAAATCGGCAAGGTCGCGCACAATAGCGTCGAGCACGTCGGGCTCATCTTCCACTACCAGTATATAAATTTCAGATCCCATAATAGTCTGATGTTTAGTTAATTAACAATTACCGGCCAATATAATAACGCACTAATCATAACAAACACCAAGCCTATTAAACCAATTATGACACCGTTTTTTGCCATTTCCGGTGTTTTGATAATGCCGGTCGACATCGCGATGGCATTAGGCGGTGTGGAAATCGGTAATACCATTGCCAGACTGCACGATACACTAATCGCCAATCCAACGGTTATGATGCCGAATGGTTCAGGCAGCACACCGGCTGACCACAAGCTGACGGCAATAGGCATCACCAGTGTTGCAGTTACGGTATTGGACAGGAAGTTGGAGAGCCCGAGACTGATGACCCCGAATAGCAATATCAGCAAGAAGGCAGTGAGGTTTGCCCAGTCAATTCCACCGATCATCCAGGAAGCAAGACCGGTTTGATCCATAGATAACCCGAGCGAAATACCTCCGGCGACGAGCCATAAAACCTCCCAGGGTAATGATCGGACATCGTCCTTATCTAATACTCCGGTCGCTATGAGTCCTGCTACGGGTAAAAAAGCGATCATGTTTGATGAAATGCCATGCTGATTTTCGGTGACCCAGAGCAAGACTGTAAGGCCGAAAATGATATAAAGGATAATTGCCTTCGGTGAAGTCTTGAAAGTCCCTTTAAGATTCAGTTGAAATTCAGATACCGAGGGTTTGAATAGCCACAACAGCAGCCACCAGGATATAAACAGCATGATCAAAACCAATGGACCGGCATAGAGCATCCAGTCCGTAAAGGAGATGTCTTTGCCGGCGTCGGAGAGCGCTGCCAGGACAATAGCGTTAGGGGGCGTACCTATGGGCGTGGCAATCCCTCCGATATTCGCTGCTACGGGGATACTCAAAGCCAGCCCGAGTTTAAACCGGTCACCCTCCTTAAGTTGGGCGATAATCGGCAGGATTACCGTCACCATCATAGCTGTGGTGGCTGTATTGCTCATAAATGCAGATAGCACGGCAGTGACCAGCATCAAACCCAGGACAATGTATAAGGGACGTTGACCGAAGGGTTTGAGTAAATAGCGAGTGAGGTTTTTATCCAGATTAAACTTAACGGCACCCGCAGCCAGCATAAATCCACCGAGAAACAGGATGATGATGGGGTTAGCAAGCGTGCCGAAAAAATCCTGATAGGGGGTAGGCTCATAGTTGACAAGCCGGTGCCCGGGATCGGTTATGGCTTCATCTCCGGATTCAATTTCATCAGAGGTTACGACGAGAAGATTATTGCTGGATTCGCTTATATCCGGAGATTCGAGTTTAAGGGTTTCACCATCTCGATGTAGCCAAAGGTAATCGTTATGATCGAAAGCCGAATCAGGAATTTCCCACTCATTGGTATTAAGCTGCTCGATAGAAGTTAATGGTAATTCAGCATTTTGATAAACCGGACCCTGTGAGCTCAATAGCAGAACCTGCAAAAAAATAACGGACATGGAAGTGGCATAGATGGGAATCGGCTCGGTCATCCAAAAAACGGCGGCCATCAGAAAAATGCCGAGAGCGATATGACCGGCAAACGACAGACCCGGAAGAGGAAAGAATAACAGGGGTAAAATCAAACCGACAAGGCCGAGGATAAGTCCTACGGAACCTTTTGTCGACAGACCTAAAAGCGAAAATTTCATACGAAAACCTAACCCTTAAGTAGTAAATACGAATCGATCACAAAATCGACCGAAAGGTAAAAAATCAATTTGAAAACTTTGTGAAGATATCGCGTTATTTTACTGAATTGTTGGGGTTGAATTAGTGTGATTAAATTCGCTTAGCTGAGTTCAGAAAAGTAATTCCGAATGATAGTACCATATACGTTTTCGGCTTCTTTAGCCTGCTGCAGGTCAATTGATTCGTTTTTTGTGTGGGAATCATTGCTGTCACCGGGTCCGAGTTTGACCGTGGGGACGTCGCTGAGGAAAACCCAGTCCGAACAGGTGGGAGATCCGAAAAAATCTTTGCCGGTTGCCGAATAGGCCGCTTTTGCAATAGCACTGTCGGGATCGGTTCCGGTGGAAATGAGCCGATCACTTTTGATCACCACTTCCGCGTCTACTGTTTTATTCAGGTCATGAATGAGTTGGGAGACGGGAATATCCGGGATGGTGCGTATATCAACTTCGACTTCGCAATATTCGGGATTGGCATTGTTGGCCGAACCACCGGTTATGGTGGTCGGGGTGATTTTTACGGGTCCCAAATAGGGGTTTTCATTGTTATAATTAATCGAGGATAGTTGGTTTAAGGCAATGCCCATTTTATAGATAGCATTTTCGCCATAAACCCGAGCAGCATGACCCGATTGCCCCCTCGTAATCAGGCGAAGCACAACCAAGCCTTTTTGCGCTATGCAGGGTGCCAAGAGGGTAGGCTCGCCTACAATGGCCGCATCCGGTTTCTGATCACCCCAAAATTTTCTCAGGCGGGCCATCCCGTTTTGATCTCCATATGCCTCCTCACAGACCGTCATGGCAAACGTAACCCGGCCCTGAGATGCAGAAGGGTTCGCTGCGTAATTCAACATCGCTTTAATCATTCCGGCGGATGAAGCTTTAGCATCGGTCGTGCCACGCCCGTACATTCTTCCATCCCGTATTACCGGATCAAACGGCTCGCCTTGATGATCCGGCGAGGGCGGAACCACATCGGAGTGGGAGTTCAGCAGCAGCCATGGCTTGCCGCTGCCGGCATGAATGAGCAGGTTGTCATCTACGCGTTCAACTTCAACAAGACCGGTTTCCTTAAGTTGATCTTCAAGCCAGTTCACAAGTTCGGCCTCCCTGGTGCTCAAACTCGGAAAAGAGACGAGTTTTGCAAGGAGATCTTCAACCGTCATATCTGTCAGAGAAGGCGCATTCATGGTATCTGTAAAATAATTCTGTGGTTCGCTTTTCATGTTTTTGATAGTGTTGTTCCAAGTCCGTCATTCCAACCTGCCGGATTGGTAATTCGTACGGATTGAGCACCTTCATCGAGCGCGGCAAAACCGTTTTCAAGTTTGGGTTGCATGCCGGTAGTTATCCATCCGTCTTTAACACCATTCTGCCACTCCTGGCGGCCTAAGTTTTCCAGCGCTTGATTATGTTGATCAAAAACACCATCCACTGAGGAGAGCAAAACCAATTCGGAATCAGTTAAGGCGGCCGCAATTTTTCGGGCTAAAGTATCCGCGTTGATATTTAAAATGCCTTCACTTTCTGACCAGGTAAGACAAGCAATGGCCGGAGTAATATTATTGGCAATCAGTAGCTTTAGTATATTTACGTCGACATTTTCGATTTCTCCGATAAGCCCGTAATCTACGGTTTCATCACCATAGGTCAGGGGTTTGCGTTTGATGGAAGTGGTAATACCGGCATCGACTCCGGTGAGGCCAAGAGCGTTTACACCTGCTGTTCTCAGGCCGGATATCAGTTTGGGGTTCACAACTCCGGCAACCACGGCTTGCATGATATCCATCGTTTCACGATCGGTAACCCGGCGACCATATTTTTTTAACACCGGCACACCCAATCGCTCGCACCAGGTTTTAATTTGCGCGCCGGCACCATGCACCAAAATCACGCCATAACCGGCTTGTTGCTTTTTCCTGATGCCGGATGCAATAAGCTCAATTTGCTGCGAATCTTCAATCAATTCGCCGCCAAGTTTTACTAAGAGGTAGGAGGGATCCACGGATGATTTTTTAGGTGATGTTGTGATTAATGACTTTAAAACAACAGGTAATTAAGGTAAATCAGTAGATTAAGAGAATTTGGTTATTTAGCTGCCAATGAATGTTAGGGACGCAATGCATTGCGTCCCTACGAATCTACCCAACTACTTAACTTAAATATTCCACAATTGATGCAACCAGGCTTTCTGCACATGCATACGGTTCTCGGCCTGATCTATGTGCACGGCATTTTTGCTATCCAGTACCTCATCGGTGATGACCACATTTCTCCGCACCGGAAGGCAATGCATGACTTTGGCGTCTGAGGTTTGATCCATTGCATGGCTATCCACTGTCCAGTTTTGGTATTTGGTGGTTCTCAGCTTCTGTTCGGAATCGGGTGAAGAATAGAGCAGAGGAGCGCCCCAGGATTTTACATACACCACATCGGCATCCTGCATCCCGGCATCCTGATCATGTACGACAGAAAGGTTTCCTCCGGCCTCTTGCGCAAAATTTTCGGCTGATTCAGTAAACCTATCATCAAGCAGGTATTCCTCCGGGCAGTTCAAAACGACATTCATACCCGCCCGGGCTGCAATCTGCAATGCGGAATTAGGTACGGCCATGGGCAAAGGCTTAGGATGAGGCGCCCATCGCAACACAAAGGTTTTGTCCTTGATATCTTGACCAAACAGCTCTCTGAGTGTCAGCCAATCGGCCAGTGACTGAAAAGGGTGGGCCGCACCGCTTTCCAGATTGAGCACCGGAACATCTGCATATTTGACAATTTCCTTCATCAGAGCGTCGGACAGATCGGTTTCGTAATCTTGCATTCCCGCAAATAATCGAACCCCGAGAACATCACAATACCGTGAGAGTACGGCGACCGCTTCTTTAACATGCTCGGTTTTATCACCATCCATAACGGTTCCAAAATCGGTTTCAAGCGGCCAGCTGCCGCTCCCTGGCTGAATATGCGACGTGGAGGCGCCCAACTGAACGGCTGCTGTCTCAAATGAGACGCGCGTACGCAGTGAGGAATTGAAAAACAGCAGCCCAAGCATATTCCCGGCTGCTTTCTGGGTGCGAAAACCGGTAGATTTTAAATGGGATGCAAGCTCCAACAGTGCTTCCAGTTCATCTGTGGAACAATCCGCCGTATCGAGTAATGTGCCTGAAGGGTATGGGGTGGTCATGAAATTTTGGAAATTTAATTTTGTATTAGCAAGTGCTAAACTCACCCACCGGCCGTCTCTCTGATACATTCAGAGAGGGGCACTCAGGGTTGAAGTTTGGCAATAAATTCTAAATGAGCTTAATAAGTCAGTCAGCAAGTCCACTTCTCTAAATGCCTTAGAGAAGGGACAGGGATGAGTTTAGCCTACTTTAAATCAATCGGGGCGGCCTTTCAAGGCCAAGCTCCTGGTTAAAGTTGAGCATCAGATTCATATTCTGGATTGCCTGAGAGGCAGCGCCTTTTAATAAATTATCTATGGCAATACCGGCAACAGCATGATCGCCAGATGTTTGCACACCAAGAATACTTAGCGGAGAATCCACAACTTCTCGCAATTGAGGTAGGGTTTCTTTTAGTCGGATCAAGGGAGCATCCCCGAAAGCATCCTGATAAATCTGCGCAATATCTTTGATATTTGTAATGGAAAACGTCGCCGTCATCCAAATCCCTCGATCGAAAGGTGCTGAAACGGGTGTAAAGAGAATTTCAGGGGCATTGTCGAGGCGATCCAATCTTTGCCGGGCTTCTGCAAGATGTCGGTGCTCCAGCACTTTGTAGGCTTTTAGGTTTCCGTAACGCTCGGGATGATGGGTGGTAGCGGATGGCTTATTTCCCGAACCGGTTGAGCCGGTCAGCCCGGTTATGGCAATATGCTCGGTATAGCCTGCTTCAGCAACGGGAGCCGTCAGAAGTTGAAGTGCTGTGGCAAAACAGCCGGGATTCGCAACATAATCGGCACCTTTGAGTCTGTCCTGATCCAATTCCGTGAGTCCGTAAACAAAATCTTTGAGTAGATATGAGCAGGGATGGCTGCGATTGTACGTAGCCTCATATCGTTCGGGGTCGTGGATTCGGAAGTCGGCACTGAGGTCGATGATTTTTCCGGAATACCCGCCTTCGATTGCAGCTGCTACTTTTTCAGCAGCAGTGCCATGGGGTAAGGCTATAAATAGAATATCTGCTGTGGACTCTTTCAGTTTATCCAGCGGTAGAATTTCAACATTATCCGTGAAACCATCGTATTCGGGGTAAAGCTCGAATAATGACATACCCGCTTTGGAGTGGCCATAAACCTCGGTTAGATCCGCCAGAGGATGCTCGCAAATCAAGCGTAACAATTCGCGTCCGGTGTAACCGGTGACTCCGGCAATCGCAGCTTTAAAATGTGATGTCATGCCTGAAGTGCCTTGTTTTTACGTGCAAAAATTTGCGATTCCATCCAGCTGCCCACCTCGTCTGCCGAAGACCGGGCATTCAATGCTTCGATTCCAAGGGTGTTTTTGATGTAATCAATGCCTACATCATTGTCGGTTACCGGACCGGTCATCATATCAATCTCATCACCAAATCGTTCTGAGAACATGCGTTCTGCCGCCCAACAGCCCATCAGGTCCTGTGCCGCTACAACGTGAGCTGACGTGTACTTCTGGATTTCTTTATCCTTCAGAAGGGATTCCACACCGTAGGGACCAATAATGCCATCGCCTAATTCAATGACGATCACATCCGGATGCTTTTGGTTGAGGTGATTGATCAGCCCTTTAGCCATCGGCAGAATGTTCTTGTTCGTTGTTGAGACCACTCCGGCTTCCCCGAAATGAGTTCCGGCAATGGCGCCTTTTTCTTTCATCGAGCGTACATCCCGAATGAGAGAAGCTCCGGTAAGTTTGGCCGCAGCTACCCGATATCCCCGAGAGGAGAGCTGCTTTACCATCTCGCTGGCAGCATACGTTTTGCCCACATGCATACAGGTGCCACTTACCATCACAATCGGGCTGGATGATGCAAGCTGGTACGACCATTCAATGGCAAAATCCTGCACGCAGGCATGCTTCAATTCATGATCTTTTTCCACCAAAACGGCACCGAGCACTTCCACGCGCATGGGCGGGCCGAGATCGGGGTGAGGGGAGAGGCACTTGCCGATCATCCCGCCTTTATTCAGGATGTGGAGTTCATCACCTGCTTTGATCGATTGGGGAACGATGCCGCTGTAACCTCTCAGCGCCTGTCGCTCACCCAAAGCACCGATCAGGATTTGGTTTTGGCCATAATTCTGGATCACACCTTCATGATTTTCCACCTCATTGTAGGTTTCTTTTTGATCCAGGGTGCGAACCGCCAACAGATAACCTTCTTCTGATACAATTGACCGTGTCAGGGTCAGCTCTCCTTCAAGCGGCACCGGATGGCTGCTTGATGAGATTATGTTTGCCTGAGTTTTCTGGAAGTTAGTCATATTTGGATAAGATTAACTTTCGGGAGATTTGGATTTGGGGTTTGAACCGAGACCATACAGCTTTGAAAAGGCCCGGGCTTCTTCACCAGTCCAGCCGGATTGCTTCTCTCCATAGGTTGCCTGGCCTTGAGCCATCGCATCATACGGGCTTTCGGTATACTGCGGTATTAAATTGCCGTTGCAGGCATACATGGTTACGGTACCGGTCACATGTTGCTGCGAGCTGTCAAAAAACGCTTCAATATCCCGCATCGCCGGGTCGTAGAATCGCGCTTCATGAAGCATCATACCATAGGTATCGGCGAGCTGGTCTTTCAGGTGCCGCTGCCACTTGCTCAATACCAGTTTTTCCAGTTCTCTGTGGGCGGTGTAAAGGACTTCAGCGGCTGGTGCCTCAAAACCGATTCTTCCCTTGATCCCCAGAATAGTATCACCGGTGTGCATGCCAAGTCCGATGTTATGCTTGATCCCAAGCTCTTCGACTTTTTTAAGGAGCTCGGCTTCCTTCATTTTTTTGCCGTTCACCGCTACCGGGTGACCTTTTTCAAAGCTGATCGAAATATGTTCGCTTTCCTGATTATGAAGCTGGGGATCTCCCAGGTTGGGGTAAGCTTCGAATGGCAAAGCCTGAGTTGCCGTCGTTGTTTCTTTTCCTCCGATAGTTGTGCCCCAAATGCCTTTGTTAATGGAGTAATCGGTGGTTTTATCGGGTACATCAAACCCGTGACTCTTCAGGAATGCTGTAGTATCCTGCCGGGTGAGCTCTTTGTCTCTTATCGGGCTGATGATTTCTATTTCACCAATATCACTTGTGGCAGCTTTCAAAGCTGAGTCGAACCGGACTTGATCATTTCCGGCACCGGTAGATCCATGGGCAACATTGGGAATTTCATGATATTTCATATACCCGGCGATTAATTCGGCCTGAATATATCGTTCTGCGCCAACACTTAGCGGATAGCTTCGGTCACGCAGCACGTTCCCTTTAATCAGGTAGGATATGACTTTATCATAGAGGTGATGAACCCCGTCAATAACTTCCGCCTGATCTGCTCCCAACTCTTGCGCTTTGTTGAGAACCTCGCGGATTTGCTGATCGGGCAGGCCGTAACAATCCACCATTACAGCGTGGACTTCAGCGTTGTACTGTTCTTTCAGGTATGGGATACAAAAGCTTGTATCAAGACCACCGCTATATGCGAGTACGATTTTCATGATTTATGGGGATAGGTTTGTGATGATTAAAAAGTTCAGACAAAAAAAAAGGGCAGCTCCCGGAAGGAACTGCCCTTAAAAAAAGTTTACATACGGCTCACACCGCTATAAGGCATCCTCCCGGAGGTGTATATACACTACGGCGACGGCGGATGCGACGGTTAGCGATCTGAGCGATATGTAGAATGTTGTTTTTCATTGTTGATTCAAGGATACGAATTGATTTACGCCAATGTCAACCCACTGAAAAAAACTTTATTGTATATCATAAATATTACGCTCACACAACAAACCGAGACCCGTCGGGGATGATCTATACCCATATCAATGAATTTGTGCCGACGGATTCAGTCTCTAAAACCGTCCCTAGCGGGTCTCTGTTTAATTGTGGGAGACGAGCTGTTTCTACAAATAGGTTGTCCCTGACGGGACAGGAGGTGCAAAACACGGGGCACGTAAGCAAATTTGCCATCATCTATACCAAATAAATCTCTTCATCAAAAAATTACAATTCATCAATTCAACCTCACGTTAGCGATGCTGTTAAACCGATCACCATTTAAATCAGATTATTTTACATCCCATGAGCGGTAAAGGGAAAGTACTTGTAGCCATGAGCGGCGGAGTTGACTCATCCGTAACGGCTGTCATGCTCAAGGAGCAAGGTTACGAAGTTATCGGAATCACCATGAAAACCTGGGATTATTCCTCCAGCGGGGGAAATTCCAACAAAGAAACCGGCTGTTGTACGCTGGAATCCATGAATGACGCCCGGCAGGTTGCCTACCGGTACGGGTTTAAACATTTCATCGTGGATATCCGGGATGAATTTGGTGATTGGGTGATTGAGCGTTTTGTTGAAGAGTACATGAACGGGCGGACGCCGAACCCCTGCGTACTTTGCAACACCCATATCAAATGGACGGCCATGCTGCGCCGGGCCAAAAACCTGGGGTGTGATTATATTGCCACAGGCCACTACGCACAGGTTCGCGAAGAAAATGGGCGCTACATTATTTCACGAGGAAAAGACCGGAACAAAGATCAGTCCTATGCGCTTTGGGGAGTGAGTCAGGAAAACCTCAAGCACACCATTTTTCCGCTCGGCGGGTATGAAAAAAGTGAAATTCGTCAGTTAGCCACAGATCTGGGATTGTACAATGTCGCAAACAAAAAAGATTCCTATGAAATCTGCTTTGTTCCCGATAACGACTATCGCCGGTTTCTGAGAGACCGGGTTGACGGCCTCGAAGATCAGGTTGATGGCGGCAATTTTGTCGATAAACATGGTAACATCCTCGGTAAGCACAAAGGCTATCCTTTCTACACCATTGGTCAGCGTCGCGGCTTGCATTTATCCATGGGAAAGCCGGTCTATGTCACGCATATCGATCCGGAAACCAACACCATTACCGTGGGTGATGTCGAAGATCTGAACCATACATTTTGTACTGCCCGGCAGCTCAACATGGTTAAATATGACCGTGTTCCTGAGGAAGATATGCATGTTGAAGGCGCCATACGTTATAATGACGACGGTAAACCCGGCTTTTTAACTCAAACGGGCGACGATGAAATTCAAATCCGTTTTCCTGAGGGGCGAAATGCCATCACACCGGGTCAGGCGCTGGTTTGCTACGAAGGCGACGATGTCATCGCCGGCGGCTGGATTCACAAAGTCAGTGATCCGGTATCTGCCGACCTCGTTGATTAACCGGCTGCAACCCCATCACCATTAACTTTTATTCTTATGAAACGTTTACTTTCGACTTTTTCTCTGCTGCTGATCTTTGCGGTAACAGCATCCGCACAAAATTTCACCGGTACATTTGAGCTTAATCGCTACGTCGTTGAAGACGGCAATGAAAACCAGACCGGCACGCTGAAACTTACAGTCGGAAGTGAGCGAATTTTCCTCGATGCCGTCGGAGGTGTGGAGCCTATTGAACAGTTTACCAATACCTCGCTGAATCATGCTTTGATCCGCCATGATCATCGTGATATTGTCCTTTACGGTGATGATGAAAAAGCGCTGAAAATCAACAACGAAGAGATCGAGGCGCTGGTGAATATGATGGATAATCTCCAGCAAAAAGTTGAAGAAGGCCAGGAGCATCATGCTGAATTGGAGTTTAATCAAACCGGAGAAATCCGTGACATCCAGGGGTATCAAACCGAGAAGTGGATTTTAGATGGGGGAGATGGCGAAACCTATCACGTGTGGCTTTCGGATCAGCTGTCGATAAACTGGGGCTTGCTCGCCGATGATTTCATCATGAAAATGGCAGGGGCGCAAAACCTGCCTGTTCAGCAATGGCTGCAGGATAACAAAACACCGCTGCTGGTCGAACGCTACGAAGGCGACACACTGGCTGAGAGCATGAAAATTGAAAATATTAGTGATGGCTCTGTGGATCAGGCTAAGCTCGATACGCCGGAAGGCAAGCAATTGGTTACCGTACAGGAATTAATGATGCAACGATTTCAGCAACAATAAGCCGGTAATTGTTCATGGGTTCAGCATTAAGGGGTTGGTGCCGAATATGGATGCCGGTTTTGATCGCTGCTGGTTTTCTTGCCTTTGCGGGATGCAGTTCTACCGAGGAAACGGTTGAGGAAGTTTCCCTAAGCGGATACGAGCATCAACAATATGTCATTTCCGATACGCTGGAAGAAGACAGCGAAATGGCCGATCTGTTGATGCCCTACAAAAGACATGTGCAAAATGAAACCGGCCGAGTGCTAACCATCAGTGAGCATGGTTTGGAAACCGGAAGACCGGAAGGCGCG
>SLJN01000246.1 GCA_007135115.1 Balneolales bacterium | reverse complement strand
TTCTACATTACCGCCTCGGGATGTTGGCTGAGGGCATCTTGAATCCCGGGGTTGCGCTTCGCTTAACCCCGGGCTATTCATGTTTCGTCCTTTCAGGACGTTTTTGCACCCATGATCAGAAGCCGATTCAATCCGTGCAGATCCGCGGCTAATAAAATCTGTCACTGGCAGCTCCTAATCCCCCGTACCGGTGCACTATTGGTGAGGTGACAGATTATGATTGTCAATAGTAAGTTGTTGAATAAATTCTATATAAAATCCGCGTTCAATCCGCGAAAATCCGCGGTAAAAACAATCTGTCAATGGAACTGAAGTCGCGGCTGAGTCTGCCTGCCAGTGCAGCATGACTACCCGCGACGAAATGGAGGAATCTAACCTGTTGCCAAACTGTCCATAGCCACCCAAAAACCTTTGGCCATTTGGAAATATCCGACAGCGTTTGGTGGAGTTGTGGTATAAATTATCACCTGTTGGTGGGGCTAAACTCATCCCCCGGCCCCTTCTCTTGTGCATCAAGAGAAGGGGTGACTCAGGTTCAAATTTTGGAGTTTAATTGTTAGAGTACAAAAACTGGCCATCATTTATTAGGGATGTTTATAAATCCAAATTAGCCAATAAGTTCCCCTCTCTAAATGCATTAGAGAGGGGTTAGGGGTGAGTTTAGTCCGGAAATTGGCTGCCGTCGGTTGCCCATACAGATCCCTCCTTTCCGGCGCGGAAGACATAATCAATTTAAGCATACATCTCACCGCGCCTCCAGTCGGGATGACGTTGAGGTGATTACATATTTAAAAAGTACTCAGTCACTCTGTCACTCAGTCACTCTGTCACTTTCTTAACTCTGTCACTTTCTTCACACTCTCTCACTTTCATAAACTTTCAAATATCATTACCCCTGCGTCGTATTCGTTACATCAAGGTGATGAATGAAGTAGCTTTCAGAAGTGTTTATATTTTCTGATCAGAAAGGCCGCGGCTTTTAACTTATGTTTTGAAAAGCCGAATGTTAAACTGATTGCTAAATTTATTAACTTGAGTGATTAAAATTTTGGACTAAAACGAATTTTTGCCTTGGAAAAAATTCAGATGGACATACTTGGTCTTTCGACCAGCCCTAGTAGTGGAGGGGCCTACGCACTTATTTTAAACGAAGTAGAAGGAAACAGAAGGTTGCCTATCATCATCGGGACGTTTGAAGCTCAAGCTATTGCCCTTGAACTTGAGCATATCAAACCGCCCCGGCCGATGACCCATGACCTTCTTCGGAATATTATTCAGAGTTTCGGAACGCATGTGAAAGAAGTCTACATCAATGACTTAAAAGAAGGGACTTTCTATGCGAAGGTAATCTATGAACACGATGGTGAAGACCTGGAACAAGATGCCCGGCCAAGTGATGCGATTGCTATAGCCATCCGCTTTAACTCTCCCATATATGTACATAAGGAGATTGTTGATGAAGCCGGAATCCTGTCTGATCAGGAAGGCGAAGAAGAGCAACAGGCTGAAGAAATTGACTCCACGACCATCCATGAAGAACCGGAGTCGGCGGAATCTTCCACCGAAAGCAGCACGCCTGAAAGTAAGCTGAAGAAACTCGAAAAAAATCTTGCCAGCGCCATCGAAAAAGAGGATTACGAGAAGGCCGCAAGGCTTCGCGACGAAATCAAAAAAATGAAGGGATAGCGTGAAGCTTGATTATATCGGCTTTGATGAACTGCCGGTCAATGCGCTGTTTCAAAGCTATTTAAACGATTATTCTCAACTTTCCGGGTTCTTCACAAAATCGCCGTTCCAATGGCCCGCGCAAAACGGGGAGCCTGACCTCAATTCTGGCAAAATCAGCCGGGATCAGCTTGTAGAGTTGCTTCGGGAGATCAACACAGGATATGGTGCTCATCAACAATCCCTGGATCAAATTGATCGCCTGAAAGACCCCGAAGCCAAAGTCGTGGTCACCGGGCAGCAAATGGTGATTTTCGGTGGTTCACTGTTTTTGATTCTAAAAGCAATCTCGGTGATAGTGTGGGCCAGACAGCTGGAACAGCGTACCGGAAAACCTGTAGTACCGGTGTTTTGGCTTGCTGATGAAGATCATGATTATGATGAAGTAACCGGACTATCCCTTCCTGGGGATGAAGGCGTTGAACATCTGAAACTGGATTTTACTCCGGATGTTCCGCACAGTATCGGAAACCTAAAGCCTGGTCAGAAGACAATCGAGTTGTTACTGGATCAGATTTTTGAAGTCCTTCCTGAAACGGATTTTTCCTCAGAGCTACGCGAATTGCTGGCGTCATCCTATCAGAGCGGAAATCTGAAAGAAGGGTTCGCAAGACTGTTTTCTGAATTGTTTTCCAAACAAGGACTCGTACT
This sequence comes from Balneolales bacterium, assembly GCA_007135115.1. Taxonomy (GTDB): domain Bacteria; phylum Bacteroidota; class Rhodothermia; order Balneolales; family Natronogracilivirgulaceae; genus SLJN01. The sequence continues at coordinate 1,777 of SLJN01000246.1, read as the reverse complement.
TGTTGAAAGCAATAATCCGGCGGTAAAGAAGGCTCTGTCTGAGCCGATCTGCCGGGCGGTTCAAGAGGCGACGGCCATTAACGAAGAGTTGGAGGCCCGTTCGGCTGAAGTGGAAGCCAGGTTTCATCGTCAGGCACATGTTCAGCCCACCACTTTGTTTATGCATGATCCGGCTGAAGGCCGAGTGCGACTGAATCGAGCCAACGGGTCATGGTGGACGGATACCGGTCAGGAGTGGTCCTCCGATCAACTCTGCAAGCTTGCCGAAGATGAGCCGTGGAAGTTTTCACCCAATGTATTTTTGCGTCCGGTACTGCAGGATTGGCTGCTGCCTACTATCGGTTATGTGGCCGGACCCGGAGAAGTTGCCTACTATGCTCAACTGGGCAAAGTGTATGATTTATTTGATCAGAAAATGCCCGCGATCCTGCCGCGCATAAGTGCGACGGTCATTGAACCTGCGATCAGCCGGATTATGGAGGACCTTCCGTTTACTTTTGCGGATTACAGCCGGCGCATTGAAGATCTAGAAAAAGCCTATCTGGAATGGAGCACTCCCGATAATCTGGATGAACATTTTCAGTCATGGCAGCAGGAATTAGAGGCCTTGATGCAGCAAAAATCCGATTTGATTGAAAAATATGACCCTTCGTTACGTGGCAGCGCCGAGAAGATGACGGTTAATTTCAACAAACAAATAGATAAACTGCATCAAAAGCTCAGAAAGTCATTGCGCCAGAAGGATGAGATTCAGTTGAAAAGAATCAAACGAATTAAACTGGCTGCTTTCCCCGAAGATCGCATCCAGGAAAGAGTGGTTAGCTGGATCTATTTTACGAATAAATTCGGTTTTGCGATTTGGGATGAGATAGCAGATCAGTTATGTTCCTCAACCCATTTACCCGATAAACATTTATTATTATTTCCGTGAGTACGAAAACTGATAATATACTGATTAAAAAAAAGCAGTTACGTAAGCAATTATTAAGTCAACGGCGAAAGCTGAGTGAGTCGGCACTGCGCCATATCTCAAACCGTGTAACTGCAAAACTGATTGAACTGGATGCTTTTGTGGATGCGCAAGTAATCCACAGTTATATCCCCATCAAAAAAAACAGGGAAGTCTACACCTGGGGGATAATCAACAAAGCCCATGAGATGGGAAAGAAAGTAGTGGTACCGGTCATGGATATGCACTCCAACCACATGGACCATTACGAAATCAACCCCCGGGAGACCCCACTGGAAGAAAACAAGTTCGGCATTCCTCAGCCGGACGTTGACAAAGCCATTGAGAACAACGGGCATTTCGATTTGATTATAGTTCCCATGGTAGGCGGCGACCATTTCTGCAACCGCCTCGGCTATGGACGTGGTTATTATGACCGCTTCCTGGATAATCAAAGTCAGGCCGTAACCGTAGGCGTCATGCCGGATTTTGCTCTGCTCTCCCGCATACCGGTGGAGGAACACGATATACCGTTGCACGGCATCCTAACCGAAAAGACGTTCTGCGTCAGGGGTGCGGGAATTTAGGTTTTGGTGGGTTGGCTGTTTGATTGTTATGCCAAGCCCATTGGAATTAATAGCAGTTCAAGGTTCAATGGTGCCGGGGTTGATTTTGGTAAATGGATTTTGGCAATTGTATGGAACCGCAATGGCGCAATGAGCGCGATGGTAGTGGAGGTTTGGTTGTTTGATTGTTTGTGATGCGCAACTAACCTTACTCTGCATTTATAGCCGGTTTCATCTCCGCGCGACGAAGTCGCGCTTTTTT
>SLJN01000137.1 GCA_007135115.1 Balneolales bacterium | reverse complement strand
CATAGCCCATTTCGATCAGGCCGGCAAGAAAAAGTTCTGCGGGCGGAAGCACCATAAACAGATACTCTCTGCCCTGCTCCCAAATGGATGTTGTCGCTGCCAGCGGAGAAATATGCACCATCTGATGGCGCTCCGTCACCGGCGCAACAGCTTCGGTGAGCGTAGAACCGTACGGACCCATGATGGCATCTACCTCATCTTCGGTGATCAGCCTTTCATAGAGTTCAATGGCTCGATCGGAGTCGGATTCATCATCATAGATCAGAAATTCTATTTCCTGACCGAAAAGTCCGCCTTGTTCATTCACATGCTTTTCGCAAAGTTTATAGCCGTTCCGGGCCGCTACCCCCTGGGTAGAATAAGCCCCGGTCTCTGACATAGTTGCTCCTATTACGATACGGTCGTCATCTCCCGACCACATTACACCAATAATAATCGCCGCAGCAACCAACAGTATCGCAACCAGTGTTATCACCAATTTCGATTTCATTACAGAATCTCCTCACGTTAATTAATTATAGTTGTACCATCATTTCCAGGATTTTAAATCATCCGGAAAGTTATGAATTCATCGCAATTCTACAAGATGGTAATTGTTTAGGTGGGTCCATTACATCTGCAATCTGATATCACAAATCACTAATCTGCTATCTCTACGAACTAATGAGATGATAACTATGACCGCCAAAAGGTGTCCGAGCTCAACATCTCGCCTGTTCCAACAAAATTCAGATTTTTGATTACAGAGAGCAGATTGCAGAAGTGACGGTTGCACTTACATCGCGGCTTTATCAGATAAATCACCCTAACATCGAAACATTATAGCAGCTAAAGAGTTATATAAGTATATTCACTTAAACGCCTGCCTGCTATGAGTATTCAGATATCTTATGGTGTAGATCAGCTCATCGAGAATCTCCCGGATGATTTAAAAACGGGCCATTGGGGATTAGTCACCAACAACTCGGCCACACGCGCATCAATCCCTGAATTACAAACAAGAAAAGCTTTAATCGATGCGGGTGTTCCGCTGACTCAGCTTTTTAGCCCTGAGCACGGACTAACAGCTCAAGCCGATGATGGTCAGTCGGTTGAGGACAGCACAGACTCGCTGACAGGCCTTCCGGTATGCAGTTTGTATGGAACGGCTATGAAGCCACCTATTCACCTGCTTCGCGAACTTGATGGGGTGATTTATGATATCCCGGATATAGGCGCCCGGTTCTACACTTATCTATGGACGTTGTCTCATGTGATGGATGCCTGTGCCTATTGTGATCTCAAACTGGTGATTTTAGACCGCCCGAACCCCATAAGCGGCGACCTCAGCCGATGCGAAGGTCCGATGCTGGATACGCGCAACTGCCGGAGTTTCATGGGCCGGGCTTCCATGCCCATCCGGTACGGACTCACAGTCGGAGAGTTTGCCCGATGGCTTAATCACAAATGGGACCTGCAGTTGAAGCTGGAAGTTATCCCTGTTTCGGGTTGGACCCGGGAACTCTATTGGCCTGATACCGAACTCCCCTTCATTGCAACATCCCCATCAGTAAAGAATTTTGAAACGGCCCTTTGTTATCCGGGCACCTGTTTTTTCGAGGCTACCAATCTCAGCATTGGACGCGGGACAGATCACCCCTTCCAGCAAATCGGAAGTCCATGGCTGGAACCGCTTAAACTCAGGTCGGTTTTACGATCATACGAACTTCCCGGAGTGGATTGGGCTACAACCCGATTCGTTCCGAATGTCGACCCCTGGGAGAATGAATCCTGCAACGGACTGCAGCTTCAAATTACCGATCACAAAATATTCGAGCCCGTTCGTACCGGTCTGACTATGCTTGCGGTCATCCGTAAATTTTACAGTTCAAGATTCAGATGGCAAGGCTACCCCACATTGGTCAACCCAACAGGTAAAAACCACTTTGAATTATTGATAGGTCAATACTATTGGCGAACAGAGTTGGAAGATGATCCCATCAAATTCATTGAAGAACTACCCGACAGATTAGCCGTTGATGAATGGAAAGATGAAGTACAGCCGTTTTTGTTGTATGAGTGATTGGTGATTGATTCATTTCCTTATACACTCTGGTAATTTTCAGGTCGATATCTTTTTTCGGTTTTTAATGATATAATTTATTGACAGTCATCTATTTCCGTCGGTTTCAACCGACGGTTTTGTCGGCTCCCCCACCCACACACCGGCGGCTTTAGTCGCCCGTCTGCCGGGCTAAATGGTGTGCCCCGCTCTAGCTATCGATTAAAATCGCCATAAAAACGATTGCTAACTTTCAGAAGTCACCCAAAAAAACACCTTCCGAATCTCCGGGATCCGAAAGGTGTTTGGGTTAGAAATGGTCGATAATGTATGAGGGGCCGATTAATCCGCTAACTCAACCTCATTTTTGCGGGGAAGCAGGTTATCAAGTTGTGCGGTGTGGTAAACGATGGAGGCGATCATAACTGCATTGCGTTTGAGATCCTCTTCTATGAGGCGGTCGAACACATCCATGTTGGAATGGTGTGTTTTGGACCAATACTCAATGGGGTCCTGGATGAATTGAAATCCCGGAATTCCTACGGCATCAAACGGGACGTGGTCGGTGGCTCCGGTGTTGTCGAAGCTTACCGTGGCAGCATCCCAATCGTGAAAAGGTTGGAACCAGGTTCGGAAGTAGTCGCGAAGTTGCTCGTTTTCCTGCAGATGAATCCCGCGAATTTGTCCGGTTCCGTTATCGTGGTTGTAGTAAGCTGAAAGTTTCTCGTATTCTTCCAGGGGAACAATCTCGTCATCTTCTTGCTCAGCAACATAATCACTTACAAACTCCCTGGAACCGTGGAGCCCTTGTTCTTCGCCATCCCAAAGGGCAACTCTGACCGTGCGACGCGGCTCTAAGCCGGTTTCCTGAAGCAGACGCATGACTTCCATCATTACGGCGCTGCCGGATGCATTATCCGTAGCTCCGGTGCCGGAATGCCAGGAATCCAGATGAGCGCCGATCATGACCACTTCATCAGCCACATCGGGATCTGAGCCGGGAATTTCGGCAACGGTGTTGTACCCCATCAGATCATCATCCTGATAACGGGCTTCCAGCTCCATTTCGAGTTCCACATCGATATCTTTTTCAAGCAGACGGAAGATACGCGCATAATGATCTTGCGTAAGAGAAATTTGCGGTACCGGATCTTCAGCATCTTCTTCATGCGGTCTTGGGCGCTCTTGCCAGCCAAGTTCAGGGTCTGATGGCAACGAAGCTCCGGCAATGGCAATCTGACCAAACTTTCCTCTGTAACTTTGATCCAGAATGGCCAAGGGCTCTTCTTCCTGAAGAAACTTAGCAAATTCGTACTGCGCGTCGGCATCACCGCCACCACCGGGTCCGCCATTTTCATCAGGCATACGGTCCGGGGCGGAATTGGCGAGATCAAGCAAACTGGAGTCATCCAGCCTTTCTGCAAGAGGATCCCAGTGAATTTCCTTGTCTGCCGGCGGCTGGATCATCACGAATTTATCGTCAAGCTGACCGGCATAGTCCCGATAGCTTTCTTCTTCGTCTATGGTCAGGAAGATAACTTCACCGCTCACAGGCTCATCGTAGCCGGGTGACCACGCTTTGGGATAAGCGGTGACCGGAAAATAAGTGTACTCGGTCTCCGCGTGCATAGCAAAGCGATCGAGATCCCATCCCCGACCGAACGGCCCCCACTCGTGCAGGTGCACATTTTCAAGGCCCATCTCTTCAAATACTTCTTTGGTATAATCATTGGCCCGTCGCATTTGCTCAGAGTTGGTCAGCCTCGGTCCGTAGACATCGGTCAACCAACCAGCGTACTCCATGACTTTAGAGTTATCGATCCCCTCTTCCTTCAGTTGTTCAACGACTTCGATATCAAGAGTTGGCTCTTCGGGTTCTTGCGCGATGACCTCCTCAGTTGGAGAACACCCAAGCAGCCCAGTCATCAAAACAGCCCCTATGGGAAGCTTAACATAATCCTTTTTTTGCATAACACTATTCATACTTTGGTTTTAGTAAAGCCGAAGTATCCCGCAATCCGCTGAAAAAAGCAACCGTTTAATCAATAGCTACGGCGTGAGTGGAAATGCATTTTGGAAATATTTCCCTGTTAGAAAACTCATCATGCAATTTAGGTCAGGTAAT
>SLJN01000297.1 GCA_007135115.1 Balneolales bacterium | reverse complement strand
TCGCCGGTCTTGTCGTAGGTACCATACCGCTGATTGAATCAACTCAGGAAGCTGTTAACTTTTTTCTTTTCTCAATTCCCTTCAATTTTTATGCGCTTGTCACCATTCTGATTACCCTACTCTTTGCCTTTGAAAAACTACCTTGGGTTCCTGGTAAACAAATGCGTAATGCGATTAAACGTTCTCGAGAAACGGGAGAACTTGATCGTGCCGGCTCTCAACCATTGGCCGCCGATGAGCTTACCGAAATGAAAGTGCCGGAAGATTATCGCCCCGGTCTTCTTGATTTTATCGGTCCGATAGGTACGCTTTTAGGTGTGGCGATTATCCCATTCGTCTATGTTTTTGCTTTTATATCACAAGAAGATGCATCTGTATTGATTGCAGAAGCCTTTATCCTCGCCGTTCTGGCAGCATTTGCCATTGCAAAAATAAAAGGCATGCCGCTAAAGACCATTATGGATGGGTTTATTGACGGTTGTAAAGGTGTAACCATCGGTGCCGTAATTCTCGGTCTTGCGGTTACACTGAAAGAAGTAGCCGATTCGGTCGGAACGGCCGCTTATGTAGTTGAGCAGCTGGGTGATTTAATCCCCGCTTTCATCCTGCCGGGAATTTTTACGTTTCTCTGTATGATTATCGCCTTTTCAACCGGTACTGCTTTTGGAACCTATGCGGTTGTTTTCCCCGTCGCTTTGCCGCTGGCCTATGCGATTGAACCAAGCACGCTGTTTATCATGATCTGTTTTGCTGCCGTAGTTGGTGGCGCGGTTTTTGGTGATAAATGTTCACCAATATCGGATACTACCATTTTATCATCACTGGCAACCGGTTGTGACTTGATGGATCACGTTCGAACGCAGTTTCCACTGGCAACCGCAGCCGCAATCATCGGTTTGATTTTACATGCGTTAGTGGTGATAATGTTTGTATGATGCTTGAGTTTTCCTAAGACACAAATTCCATTCAACCATGAACATTACTATTGCGGGCGGACACGGCCAAATAGCGATGCATCTGCATCCGATTCTGACTTCGGCAGGTCACAAGGTTAACGGGTTGATCCGTAATCCTGATCATGCTGAAGAACTTGAAAAAGCAGGTGCATCCCCGGTGATTTGTGATCTTGAGAACGAGTCCGATATCTCCGCAAAAGTCGGTAAGGCTGATGCTGTGGTTTTTGCGGCTGGTGCAGGTCCGGGAAGTGGTGCGAAACGCAAGTGGACAATGGACCGTGACGGAGCATTGAAGCTTATGGAAGCATGTAAGAAAAACGGGATACACCGCTATGTGATGATCAGTGCCATGAAGGTGGAAGAACCGAGAGGCAATGAGGTGTTTCAGGAATACCTTAAAGCCAAATCAGAGGCTGATGCAGCTTTACGCAATAGCGGATTGGATTTCACCATTGTTCGCCCGGGGCGTTTAACGGATGAAGCTCCAACCGGACTCGTTTCCCTGGCCTATGACCTGCCACGAGGTGAAATCCCACGGGCTGATGTAGCCGCTGTTGTGGCAGAATGTCTCGAAAATTCCGCAAGTATCGGAAAGCAATTCGACCTGACATCGGGAAGTACCCCGATTAATGAAGCCGTTTCTGCTTTGGGTGATGGTTAACCTGATATATGAGCCAATTCATTCATATAGGTGTTTTGGCTACATTTAATGTGGCAATATTTTTGTATATGTACTTGTTTATCTATTAAGTAGGTTAAGGGTTAACTTACTTCTTTCCGGGGCTTCTCTGTGGCAGCAGAGGAGCCCCTTTTTGTATAGGTTCACAAATTAGAAAAGCCGAACCACATTAAATGCAGTTCGGCTTAACCAGTTCATTAATTAGTGATGTTGAATTAATTATTTAACTAACATCATTTTGCCTGTCTGATTGAAACTTCCCGCGGTTATTCTGTAAATGTATGTTCCGCTGGAAAGATCAGCCCCGTCAAAGGTAACGGTATACGTACCGGCTTGCTGCTCTTCGTTAACCAGTACCGCCACTTCCCTTCCGAGCACATCATAAACCGACAGCCGTACATTTTCAGCTTCCGGCAATTGATACTCGATGTTGGTAGTCGGGTTAAACGGATTTGGATAGTTATTCTTCAGGCGATACTCCTGGGGAACATCAGAAGCAATTTCATCTTCAGAAGAGGTGATATCCTGTGCTTCAACAACGGTGCCATCAGCAAGGACGGCAATCAGTGTAAATGCCTCTCCTCCCTGATTTGCATCGGGATCGACAAAGCCTGAAGCCAATACCGCTGCAGAGCTTCCTGCCAGGTCTTCAAAATCATAGAGAAAACTAAACAGGGCCTCAGTTTCGCCCGGCAGTGTGATATCCAGTCTGTAGGTAGCTGGCTCGACAGAGATGTAATCGGTGATGTCGCCATAGGCTGCATTTTCGACGATTGCCATATCAGCTTCGCGTGCTCGAACATCTACCGCCGGAGCATCGGTTACTCCGTGGACTACAAAAAAGTCGATTTCATCTTCATCCTCAGCTTCGGTGCGAGAATCCGCTCTGGCGAGAATTTCGAGATCGATATCAGCGCCGTCCGGATTTTCAGCAAAATCATCGGAATCGACAACACCATTTGCTATTAGCGTGTAATAGCCACCGGCATCGGGTGTAAGATCAAAGGTGAACGCATCTTCAAGGTCCGATCCTGCCGGTCCGATTGCGACTTCTACTTCTCCGGCCGGGATTTCCACAAACGGAGTAGCTTCACGAAAACCAAACTCTTCGAGCGTAAGCTCCTCGTTGACCCAAACATCTACTTCGTCAACCATGGGGTCGGCAGCGTTGTGGATGATCTGCGCATTGGCAACCGGGTCTTCCTCAATCGGATCAATCGTCAGTGTCGTGCCATCGGCCAATGTGACGAGTAAAGCGAACGATTCGCCATCCTGATTGGCAGACGGATCCAGGAATCCTGATGCCAGAACAGCTGCCGCCGAACCGCCAAGATCAGATACGTCGACATCAAATTGCAACAATACCTCATCGATATCATCGGCTGCTGTTAAGTTAATCACATAATCATCCGCGGGAACGCTTCCGTATCCGGTCAAATCACCATAGGCTGCACTGCTGATATCGAACAGGAATTCTTCTGCGCCGTCTACAGCAAGTCCGACCGATGGCGCATCGGTTACATTGTGGCCTACGAAGAACTCAAATTCATCTTCATCATCGGCCTCAAGTTGGGCATCATCGCGAGCCAGTAAGTCCAGACCGATTTCGATTTCATCGGGATTTTCGGCAAACTCACCCGGGTCTACAACGCCGCTGGCAATGACCGAGTAGTAGGCTCCTGCTTCGGGCTCCAGATCAAATGTTACAGCTTCGTCATACCCGGCACCTGTTGGGGCTAATGCCACTTCAACCTGCCCTGCCGGTATCTCCAGAAACTCTGTGGCTGACCGGAATGCAACTTCGGATAGAGTTGGGTCAGCACCGGATTCACCATCAAGCCAAATATCAACCTCTTCGACAGCCGGATCGGCAGCGTTGTGGATGATCTGAGCATTGGCTACCGGGTCTTCCTCAATCGGATCAATCGTCAGTGTCGTGCCATCGGCCAGTGCGACGAGTAAAGCGAACGATTCGCCATCTTGATTGGCAGATGGGTCCAGGAAGCCTGAAGCAAGAACAGCTGCTGCCGAACCGCCAAGATCAGATACGTCGACATCAAACTGCAACAATACCTCTTCGATATCGTCGGCTGCTGTTAAGTTAATCACGTAATTATCCGCAGGAACGCTTCCGTATCCGGTCAAATCACCGTAGGCTGCGCTGCTGATATCGAACAGGAAATCATCCGAGCCATCTACAGCGAGCCCGACCGATGGTGCATCGGTTACGTTGTGGCCCACGAAAAATTCAAAGGAATCTTCGTCTTCGGCACCAAGTTGAGCCTCATCGCGTACCAGAAGATCCAGGCCTATCTCGATTTCGTCAGGATTTTCTGCAAACTCATCCGGGTCTACAACGCCACTGGCAATGACCGAATAGTAGGCTCCGACTTCGGGTTCCAGATCAAATGTTACAGCTTCGTCATAGCCGGCGCCTGTTGGGGCTAATGCTACTTCTACCTGCCCTGCCGGTATCTCCAAAAACTCTGTGGCTGACCGGAATGCAACTTCGGATAGAGTTGGGTCGGCATCTGATTCGCCATCAAGCCAGATATCAACCTCTTCGACAGCCGGGTCAGCAGCGTTATGGATGATCTGAGCGTTGGCTACCTGACCTTCAATGGTTACAAATGCAAAGTCACCGACCATGGGTACCAGGGCGGTATTATCACTTGTCAATAATGCCGGACTTTGTGCAGGAATGCGATTGCCGTCATTATCCTCACCAGCTTCTCCAAGATGTGCCATAGCAAAAAACTCACCATCTTCTTCAATGGCAGAGTCAACTCTCTCCGGATCTTCATCAGCGGGGTCAACTGCTTCTACAACATCCACCGTGACGTCCTCGTGGCGTTCATTGACTAACAAGTCATCTTGAGAGATACCTACGAAAGCTCCAATTTCCCCGTCGGTTGCTTCGTGCAGATCAACGGATATATAATTTTCACCAATTTCACCGTCATAGAGAATTTCGATGGCGTCTATCGTAACGGTTGAAGCTGGTCCTGCCGAAGTTTCATCCTCCCAATTGAATTCCACAACAGCATAAACGGCGGCAGCCTCACTTGTTGCCCGGACATTTTCAAGGGTTTCTCCAGAGACGGTACCGGCATCCAGCGTAGCCTGGGATACATCTGAAACCACGTGTGCTACATGATCAACGGGATCAGCACCCTCAACATCTACGGCAACAGATTCATCTTCGAGCTCACCTACTTGTGTAAAGCCGACGATTTCAGCTCCTTCAAAATCTCCATCTTCCGGGTCGATGGTAATGACCACGTAATCTCCGTCGGCTGAGGTTACATCTTCGACTACAACCTCCGTATCGTCGGCGGTGAGATCCAGAGCTTGTGTATTAAAACTCACAGCTCGCTCAACAAAAGGCTCCATCTCCAGAAAGAGTGTAGTGCCATCTGATGCCGCCACCAATAAACCAAACTCCGGTCCGTCTTGGTTGTCTTCCGGACTCAAAAAGCCAGAAGCCAATACTGCTGCAGCTCCGCCTGCAAGCTCACTGAAGTCAGCAGCAGCTTCAAACATAATGTCATCGGGATTCTCCGGTGCGGTGATGTCGATAGTATATTCATCCGCAGGTACCGTAAGATAATCGGTTAGGTCTCCGTAACTTGCGGCAGCAGCAATTTCTAACCCGCCGCGCTCATAAATGCCTACCTCAGGCGCATCTGTTGCACCGTGTACTGCGAAGAAGTCAACTTCATCTTCTTCTGTGGCTTCTGTACGAGCTTCATCTCTTGCGAACAATTCAAGGTCGATTTCGATGTCATCAGGGTTTGCCGCAAAGTCATTCGGATCGACAACGCCATTGGCAATCAATACATAGTTTCCGTCTTCTGAAGGCTCGATATCAAATGTTAAAGCATTATCGTATCCCCCACCCGCCGGTGCTATAGCTATTTCTATTTCACCTGCAGGTATTTCCAGAAACTCGGTTGCGGATCTAAACTCGACACCTTCAATTGCCGGTTCTTCGTCCGTCGCTCCATCTATCCAGATATCCACTTCATCAACTGCCGGATCGGCGGCATTATGGATAATCTGTGCATTAGCAGTCTCATCATTGTTTTGTGCCCAAGCTTGAGCCGTAAAGATGAGTAGGATCAACATTGAAAACAGCGATCCTGTTACGGTGTTAGGCCTCCGTAATTGTGAACACATAAGAATATATGTTAGGTTAGGGTTAACTTACTCTTGTTAACAGAACATATACTGTGGCAGCAATATATATTCTGATTGCAATGCAAAATCTTTGCAATGCCCGGTTAACTGTAAGATCCCCTTGCAAGTTCCCAAATTATTAAACGAAAAATTACAGTGCGCTGATAGAAAGTGTTAGTCTTATGCGGCTCAGATTCTTATTTAATTATAATTTTTTTCTAACACTTCTGATTTGCGATATCAAATTACGGACAGGAGGGTTTCAGTTTTTACTACAAAATCTACATCCATATCTCCTCTTATGCACTGCTAAGCAATGCACAAGAGGATTATTCAAAGTCCATAAATGCACTGTTTTATTCAGTACTCCATCTTTGGTAATTTAATGACTTAACTCAATTGTCGCAGTTAGGCATTTTGAAATATGCAATGGGTTTAATCCCTTTTTCGATAAGTTGAATTATTGAAAATTACAGATTAAAAATTAAAGACAACTGGCTTGTTCAAGCAACTTGCCTGCCAACTAAAAAATCTTAAATCTTTAATTTTCAATTTATTCAACCGAATATATACTATCAGAAGTACAGTCTTTGGGTTAATCAACTGCGATAGTTATGGACTTAACCCGTAGTCCCCAATCCGGCAGCGATAGCATTGACTACCAAGAGCATATCCGGCAGCATTTCATCCACTTTATTCTGATTGCCTTCTTTTTTGGCCTGACGCCACTGTTTCATCTGATCAATCTGCAGATGGTGCAGAGGCCTGAGTAAACTATTCCTGAATCCTATCATTTGATACATACGTGACCGCCTTTCCTCGAGCTTTTGTCCGTACAACTGCTCGAGCCCATCCCGTGTTTGGCTGTATTCTTTCATGATGTCATTCACAAAATGCGCCGCTTTTTCGGAATCGTCCGCGAGTCCGGCATAAAATTGCATGATTTCAGGATCCGTCAGAGCTATACCCGAGGAAGCGTTTGTTATGATATACCGAAATGGCAAGAAATGGATCGCATGTTTTTTTAACTGATCAAATTCATCCGGATGGTTTTTGTAGAGTTTATCAAGTGCTGAGCCCACACCATACCATCCGGTGAGGAAAAACCGTGACTGACTCCAACTGAAAACCCAGGGAATTGCCCGCAGGTCTTCAAATGTACGCTGACCCGTTCGCCGCGCCGGACGCGAACCGATGCTGCTCGATTCAATCACATCAATCGGAGTTGCCTGACTGAAAAATTCTACAAAACCGTCGGTTTTGACCAAACTCTGGTAAGCTTCCAGGCTGTATTCATACAATTTTGAGATGATGGGTTGCAACTCCTCGGATTTATCATAATTGAAAGCACCGAGGGTAACCCCGGCTGTGCCCGCTTGCAATAGTTCGAGATTGTAGAGCGCCGTTAAGCGGTTGGCGTATTTTTGAGCAATCACCTCACCCTGCTCGGTTATGCGGAGACTTCCTTCGCTTGCCTCCGGCGGTAGGCCTGATATGAAACGGTGTGTGGGACCGGCACCTCGACTTATAGTTCCTCCTCTGCCGTGGAAAAATCGAACTTTCACCCCTCTTGCTCGTGTGATTTCCGTCAGTTTACGCTGAGCAATATTCAGGCTCCACAGGCTCGCGAGGATGCCGCCGTCTTTGTTGCTGTCGCTGTAGCCGATCATCACTTGCTGTTCGGGTTGATCGTCTTTCTTACGGTTTTCTAAGCTTCTTCGGGTTACCGGGTGATCCAGAAAATCCGCAAGAATTTGCGGGGCAGCTTCCAGATCCTCAATAGTTTCAAACAGCGGGACGACTTCCAGCGAACAAACCAGTCCGTCTTCGCTGAATGTGGCCAACCCGGCTTCACGGGCCAGGGTATAGACGACAAGTAGATCCGACAGGCTGCGGGTCATGCTCACAATCAAAGAGCCGATCCCGTCATCGCCAAACCGGTTAATGTAACGATACAAAACCCGGTAGCAGGCGAGCACGGCATCCGCTTCTTTGCCGACTCCGTGCCGCTTTCGCACGAACGGTCTGGGTGAGTTTAATTCCTGATTTAAAAATTGAAGTCGCTTTTCTTCCGGCCAGTCAGCAAATGATTGGTCATCTTCGAGTCCGGCGGCGTGGATTAACTGATCTAAGGCAGCATCATGGAACTTGCTGTTTTGTCGGATATCAAGTGCGGCCAGGTGAAACCCGAAGGTTGTGGTTTTCCTAAGCAGCGGCTTCACATGTGCTTTTGCCAGTCGATCGGCGCGGATTTGGCATAGTGCATCATACAAAAACTCCAGATCCTGCTGAAGTTCGGCGGGATGAGCATAATATCGCTCCGTATCGACCGATTGCAGTGGTTCATCCTGATCATCCAAAGGCAATCGCACCTGCATCACATTGATAAATTTTCTCCAGGGCTCACCGGGATTACGATCCGCTGCCGCTTTACCGGCATCCCCGGCTTGTTCGATGATCTGCTTTAGTTTGGCATCAAAACCCTTCGGTGTACTGACCTCAAACTCGGATATACTGAGATTGCGGGCGAGTTCGCGTAAATCATTTTTGATCATGTTTAACGCTTCTGACCGCAACTGAATCAAAGTTTTTTCGGTCACTTCATCAGTTACAAAGGGGTGTCCGTCTCGATCTCCGCCAACCCAATTACCAAATGAGACCTGTGGCAGTTTTCTCCAATCCTCAATAAGCTCGGAATCAAACTGATTATTGCTCCAGGCCTCGGTGAGCTGTTGATCAAGCTTGGGCAAAACATGAGGAAATACGTTCGTCATGTAATGCAACACATTGCGCAATTCATCCTGAATCGAGGGTTTTTGCAAAAACACCTGACCGGTACACCACAACCGGTGCAATGCCACCTTGATATCTTCACGAATTTGCTGCTGCTCGGTTTCGGTCCATACCTGGTTTTCCCGCTGAACCATAAGCAAATAGATATTTCGCAGCTGATCGATAACCGTTGATCTTTTAGACTCGGTAGGATGCGCTGTCAGCACCGGTTCAATTCGAATGTTAGAAAGCGAATCCGCTATTTGATTCTGAGAGAGATTTTTATCTTTTAAATCCGCGAGTATTCGTCCCCACAATCCCGATATATGAGATGGCCCTTTCTGATCTTCCAGCTTCCGTCTAAGCTGAATAGCCGCATTTTCTTCTACAATGCTAATAAGCTGGAAATACAAAGAATACGCTTTGCTTAATTTAGACGGATCAGCACCATTGGATTCCTCGCCTTCCAATCGTTTTATGACATCTTGTTCTCCCAAATCTTCCAGAAGATCAATAAAACATGAATGAAGGTAGGTAATATCATCCTGAATCTTTTGCAGATCCAGCTTGTCATCGGTGGTGCTGAAATACATAACTACGCCTTTTCAATAATATTTACTAAGATGACTTTCAAAACCCGGTTCTGAAAGCCATTTAAATTCTAACCCGAGAAAAGAAAATAGCAATTCTTATGTGAAATCAAGGTGCAGAAATGTTTAAATGTCTCGGGATGGTGGATTAAGCTCTATAAAATGAACAAAATATTGAGAGCGGTACGGCGGGACTGAAACTTTCAAATACTTACTTAAACTTACGACAAGTTGTGGCTGATTTAGTTACACGTTTTTAGTAGTTACTAAACAGAATTAAGTGTTATATAAATAGAAAGATAACCAAATAACAACTCAAAACCCCTTTCCGATGAAATACACGGTACCAATAGTTGCTACTTTGTTGTCGGTGGTTTCCTGGGTAACTCCCATACCTGCTAATGCTGAAGGAAGTGACCCTGCCCTTCCATCCATTTTAACGCAGCCCCAACCGACTGGAATCCAGCTGGTGGTGAGTATAGAAGACCGTAAGCTTCACGTGTATGAAAATCACATTCACACCGCATCTTATCCGGTAGCTATTGGTAAAGAAGACCACCCTACTCCTCGCGGTGAGTTATATTTAACCAAAATCGATCTCAACCCCGAGTGGGTTCCTCCTGCAAGTGAATGGGCAGCCAACCGTACCTACAAACGCCCGGGGCACCCCGAAAACCCGTTAGGTTTGGTACGAATGCATCTTGATGACGAATACCGCTTACATGGCACTCTGGATCACTGGACTATCGGGTACAAAGTATCCTACGGATGCATCAGATTGAAAAATACGAATGCACTACGACTTGCCCGGAAAATCGCCGAGCTGAGTGATGTTGAAAATTATCGACAGTATTTCAGTCAAGCCGTAGCGCAACCTTTTCGGATGGTCGAAATCGATTTACCGGAGCCCGTTTTGCTTACGGTACACGAACAATTTCGCCATGTTCCCCAACGCCTGTTCAACCCTGATACGCAAGGAGTTTTCACGCTACGAAAGCAAATTACGGCACAGACCATCGCGGGGAGAAATCAATAGCAGCTGCTCCTCCCCCCCCCCGTACCGGTGCACTATTGTTGAGGTGACAGATTATGATTTTCAATAGTAAGTTACTGGATTATAGTCACATAAAATCCGCGTTCAATCCGCGAAAATCCGCGGCAAATAAAATCTGTCAATGGAAGTTAATCTTCAACAGTTATGGATCGAATCATATCCCCTTGCTGGATTTCATCAATAACTTCCAGGCCTTCGGTAACCTTGCCAAAGACCGTGTGGTTTCGGTCAAGATGTGCGGTATTCTTGCGACTGTGACAGATAAAAAACTGAGATCCACCCGTATTTCTTCCGGCATGAGCCATCGATAACACTCCCCGGTCGTGATATTGATTTTGGCCATCCAGCTCACAATCAATTTGATAACCGGGCCCACCAGTGCCGTCGCCTTTCGGGCAGCCCGCCTGCACGACAAAATCAGGAATAACCCGGTGAAATGTAAGCCCGTCATAAAACCCCTTACCGGCAAGATCTTTGAAATTTTTAACTGTATTGGGTGCATCTTGATCATAAAAGGACACTTTCATTGTGCCTTTGTTGGTTTCAATAATTGCTGTACTCATATAGCTGATTTTTTTAAGATGTAGATTGTTTAGAAAATTTTAATTTGGCCAAAATACAATTTTAATTCATTAAAACATTTCCCCGCATTTCATACCCCAAATCCTTATTATTCGTTTACTTCTAAAGGCTTCTGCTTTATTAAGCATACGCGATCGAGCAACCCCTATTAAATCAGTATCACTTCGGTAACAGGTGTGGTACATCCTAATTTACTAACGTAAAAATAAGTAAGCGTTAATCACATTGCTTCAGCAAACACCTGTTTGCATTGGTAGTCGACTGGCACCCAGATTTTTGGAAGGATTATAGTCATGGATACAAAAGAAAAGAAGATCAAAGTTTTAATTGTTGAAGACGAACAATTAATCGCCCTCACCATTAAAGAAGTTCTTGAGAAAAAAGGCTTTCAAATAACAGATATTGTTGACTCATTTGATCAGGCTATTTCTTCGGTTGAAGAGTTCAGTCCGGATGTTGCACTCGTCGATATTCAGATTAGAGGAGATAAAGACGGAGTTGATATAACCAAAGAGTTACAAAATCAATATAAGATTCCGGCAGTCGTCCTAACAGCCCATTCCGACACTGCTACAGTTCAAAATGTTGAATCGGTTTCTCCTTATGGCTACTTGATTAAACCTTTCAACCACAATGAACTTTATGCACTGCTCCTATCCGCTCATGAACAGTATAAAATGAAGCGTGTGCTTGAAAGTAACTTAGGGCAAATGCAAAATCTGCTCTATAAGTACGATAAAGGACTTATTATTACAGATGAGCATGGTTTTATTACCTTTGCAAATTCACGGGCTACTGAGTTTTTGCCGGATATTTCCACTTCTTTGCTGAACCGGCGGTTTACAGAAATATTTCGACTTAAACAATGTGATCAAACTCAAATTGAAAGCTTTTCCCATCTCGTTGAATCCTACTCGAAAGAGCATTCGCTTTACAGGCATGAGACGGACCTGGATTCCGCAATAAACTGGATTCAATTAGAAATTCAGCTGGTCCAGGATGATCATAACCCGGCGCGATATATTCTGATTTTAGAAGACAAAGATGCCGACCTTGACAAAGAGGAGCAATTACGACTGCTATCAGAGGCCACTGCACAGACGGATGAAGCTATTTTGATCACCGGGTCAGAACTGGAAAAACCAGGTCCCGAAATCGTTTATGTGAATGAGGCTTTTTGCCGGATGAGCCAATATAGCCGCGAAGAACTCATTGGCAATACCCCTCGCCTTCTGCAAGGCCCTGAAACTGATCGGGAAATGCTCGATGAACTTAAAAGTTCACTAAAAAAAGGTCAGTCATACTCTGCATCTACCATTAATTACAAAAAAGATGGTACACCTTATCGAGTGCGCTGGAGAATTTCACCTGTACGCGATACCAATGGTGAAATCACCCATTGGGTTTCGGTTCAGCGAGATATTACTGACTCATACCAAATGCGTCAACGACTGGTCAATTCTGAGGCTCAATTACGTGCACTTTTAAACAGTGATACTCAGTTCACGGTTTTACTCAGCAAAGATCAAAAAATTCTGGACTTTAACACCTCAGCCCAGAAACTGTTAAAAAGCTACGGAAGTAAAGAGCTTGATATTGGAGTTCCGTTTTTAGACTTACTTGATAAAAAACATCAAAAGCTATTTAAGCATGACTTCGAAAAGGTGCTAAATGGTGAAATCATTAAGGAAGAGCGAAAATATTATTCACATGACGGAGCCCACCGATGGTTTCTCAATACGATATACCCTGTTCAAAATGGTGAAGGTGATATCCTTGGTATTTGCCTGAAAGCTGAGGACATCCACGCCAAAAAGGAGTTTGAGTTAAAACTTCAGAAAACCGAAAAGAAACTTCAGAGTCTGCTCCGAAATAGCTCCGACCTGATTACGGTTATTGACGTCAATCACCAAATTACTTTTGTTGGCGGCTCCAGTGACAAAATCCTTGGCATCTCCTATGAAAACCTTAAACAAAAGTCACTTGTCGATTACATCCACCCGGAAGATCGCGACAGTTTCATTTCTACGCTGGAGCTAATCACCA
Source organism: Balneolales bacterium (assembly GCA_007135115.1). Classification (GTDB taxonomy): domain Bacteria; phylum Bacteroidota; class Rhodothermia; order Balneolales; family Natronogracilivirgulaceae; genus SLJN01. The sequence continues at coordinate 2,349 of SLJN01000297.1, read as the reverse complement.
AAAACCCGGACGAAACCCCTTTTCTGGAGATTCGCCTCAAAGATTCGAACGGAAACTACCGTATTTTTCAAACGGTTTTTAATAACCAATTACAAGATGAGCAGCTCCGCGGATTTATTCTGAATTCAAGAGATGTAACGGAAGTCCGCAAAACGGAAGAAGCGCTGGAGCTTAGCAAAGAACGCTTCACCTCATTAACGGAGCGCCTGCCGGATGGCTATTACAAATCTACGACCGATGGCCGGCTTACTCATGTTAATCCGGCTTTTGTTGAAATGCTTGGGTATTCTTCCAAAGATGAACTCATCTCAAGAAACATCGAAAACGGATTATACTATGTCCCCGAGGAGCGAGAACAAGTTTTAAAATACATGTCGAAAAACGACAGCGGGCGCTACAAATTCAGATTACGCAGGGCCGATGGAGAGATCATCTGGGTTGAAGAACACGGTCAGCCGATTTATGATGCTAACGGCAATATTTCCCATTATGAAGGTGTGATCCGAGACATCACCGAGCAAAAGAAAACGGAAGATGTTCTTCGTGGTATTGCAGAAGGAGTATCTTCAAAATCAAGGTACAATCATTTCCAGAATCTTGTGATGCAATTGAAAAAAGCCATTGATGTCGATTACATCCGTCTTTTGGAAGTTTTGCCAAACGATCCGACCAAAGTACAGGCATTAGCCTATAGCGGTACGGATCAGATAGAAGATGGAGAGCCTTTTGCCATTGAAGATGATCTGTGCAAAGAAATTTTCGATAACAATGAAATATTCGTTGAGAATCAAGCACAAAACGACAAAATCTCCGAATGTATTAAGAAATTGAACATTCAAAGTTGTGCCGGTATCAGGCTATCAAATGGAAAAGGCGAATCTATTGGGGCTTTGCTCGCTATGAATAAGCAACCCATGCGAAGAAAAGACTTTGTGATGTCTGTTCTTCGGATTTCAGGTACGAACGCGGCCAATGAATTGGAACGTATCCGGCACCAACAACAACTGGTTGAAGCCAAAGAAAAAGCGGAAGAAATGAACCGGTTGAAGTCCAGCTTTTTGGCAAATATCAGCCATGAAATCCGGACTCCGATGAATAGTATTATGGGATTTGCTTCTTTACTTGAAGAAGAAACAGATCCTGAAACTCAAAAGCAGTTTATTTCTAAAATTCATGGCTCTGGTAACCGCCTTTTAAACACCATTGATTCCCTGCTAAATCTTGCAAAGATTGAAGCCAATAAAGTGGATCTGAATTTAAAACAGACGAATATTGGTGATGAAGTAAAAGCTGCAACTCATTTGCTGGGTGGTCTCGCTGCTCGCAAGAATCTCAAGTTGACCACCGATATCCAATGCACCGATGGCTACATTGAGATTGATGAGGATGTCTTTTCCATCATCCTCAATAACCTGGTCGGAAATGCTATAAAGTTTACCGAAGAAGGTGAAGTTCGTGTTGAAGTAAGTTGCGATAAGCAACAAGCCTGCATCAAAGTGAGCGATACCGGAATCGGAATATCCAAAGACTTCCTTCCGAATCTCTTTGAAGAATTTAATCAAGAGAGTTCCGGTTTAAACCGAAAATTCGAAGGCACCGGTCTTGGCCTTACCATTACCAGAAGATATGTTGAGTTGCTTAACGGCACTATCGATGTAGAAAGCGAAAAAGGGGTCGGCACTACGTTTACCATTCACCTGCCTTTAACAGAGCCGAAAACTGAAAATCGTGAAGAAAAACCATCAACTGAAAATCAAAACTCGCCTTCTAAAGAGGTAACTAAGATACCTGGTAATCCACGGATTTTATTGGTTGAAGATCATCTGGAAAATCAGGAGATCTTCAAGCTATTTCTGAAGAAAGATTTTGAGATTGATTCCGCATCCTACAATGAAGAAGCTCTGAAACTGGCATCCAAAAACACCTATGATCTGTTTCTCATAGATATCAATCTTGCTTACGGTGATTCCGGGTCTGACCTGCTCGTTGAGCTGAAGAAATTAAATCAGTACGAAGATACGCCTGCTATCGCTGTCACTGCCTATGCGATGAAAGAAGACGAGCAACGCTTCCGCGATGAAGGGTTTTCCGATTACGTAAGCAAACCCTTTACCAAAAAGAAATTAAAGGAAACGATAGTGGCTAATCTCGACCGAAAGCATGTTGATACGACTCCGGTTGAAAGCAGAAACTAAGAGTGCATAAAAAAAGCCTCCCAAGTGTTTTGCACCAGGGAGGCTTAAAATTTGGCGTGATCACCTTACGTAAAAACGTCTTTTATCCGGGTGAAAAAACTCTTGTGATTATTGGAGTCGGTTCGGCGCTCGGGGTCAAAGTTGTATGATCCCT
>SLJN01000281.1 GCA_007135115.1 Balneolales bacterium | reverse complement strand
GCATTTATTTGAAATTTGGTCCTTGTCATTTGTGATTTTACACACTATATCTCTCTGATTTCTCTTAAGTTAACAAAATGAAGGAGGGCGCAGTTTTTAGGCAGGGGTAACAAGAGTAACAAGGCCTGCGCCCTCCTCACGGGGTTGCTACCGAAAAAGACCTATTCGGATCTAAATTCGGTGGTTTGATGAGTGGCTCACATTTGCCGGTTACTCATCATTGGAGTCTTCATCAATTTCAACTGTGCCGAGGTCTGTGGTTTCACCTATTTCTACCTCAACATCTTCTTCTATTTTGGACTGATATCCATCAACCGGTTCGAATGAAATATCGTAGGTACCTTCTTCGAGGCCGATCAGGCGAAATTCTCCGGTGCCTTCTTCACTACGGGTGGTAGAAAGCGTGTCATCACCAGCGATTGCATAGATCCACGGCCTGGCTTCTTCAGGCTCAATAGTGCCGGCCACATTGCCGGTAATGGCTTCGTTGGTTGCTTTAATAACCGGTTTTAGCAAGAAATCGCCTTGCCCTCTTCGAACAACCGATCTTTTAGCATCGAAATCGAGTAGTAAGTTATATTCAATACCGGACTCAATTTCAGCATCTATATTCAGCTTAATACCGGTTTGCTGGCCGCTTGGCACCATCATGTCATGAGACTCATCGTCGATCACAACAGTATTTTCATCACCAAGAATCAATCGGATTTGACGGTATGTACCTGCTTCCAGCTCTTCCTCACCCAAGACTTCCTGAACTCCGTTGATCAACTCAAGGAGATCATAAACCTGATCTGGTTCGCTTATGGTTGTCCAGCCGGAGTCTTCATCTTCTTCCTTGTTAACTTCCACTCGCTGTATATCTACGTTCACCTCCTGGAAATCACCCGGAGCATCATGAAGAATTACGCGGAAGGTTCCGGAATCATCAGTGGAGTCAAAGATTCCGTCGTCGCAACCGACCAAGGATATCATGAGGGCGGTGGATGCTATCACACTTGTCAAAGCTCTGCTTATATTGCCTCTGCTTGTATTACCGAATTTTTGATTCATACTGCATTCTCCGTTAGTTATACTTCTTGTAGGGTTGGGTTATTAGGAGTTTTTTAAAAAATCTGCCTGTAGGACGACACTTCTTTAAATGGGTTACAAAAAAAATTCTTTTTTTCTTCTGATCAACATAATGTTCGTGATGACGACTGATGTATTTTCGGTGATAAATGCTTTGCAGTCATGTTCTTGCCCCGTGACCAAGTCTTTAAGTAGTGTCTAAAGAAATCACCAATATCGGTCGTGAGGTATCCGCTGGGTAGCGGTGGATCCAGGAGAATTTGGAGAAAAATAGCTATAAACCCCTGGATCCCGGTTAATCCCTCCGCTATCGCTACAGGATTTCCGGGATGACGCCTTAATTATTTAAGTGAGTTTTGTAGAAATATATCTTTTTAAACAGCTTACTGTACTTTTTGGGAGCTTCGCGCACCTTGACTTTGGCGTTTTCTTTAGACACTACCTCTTTTCTTACAGACATTAATTACCACCTGGCGGGCCACCCGGCGGATCAAACGGTGGGCCACGACGGTCGTCATCGCCATCACGTCCTCTGCCGGGAGCGCCATCACGACCAGGGGGAACAAAGCCAGGCGGACCTCCCTGGACATTTCCCTGAAACAGGTTCTCCAGAACTTGATGGCCGGGCGTCCCCTCTCGCATTTGCTCGCTGATTCCCCTTCCGATCGATTCAGCCGGAAGTTGACTGAAAAACTGCGCCGTATTCATGGCCGATGGCAACTGTTGCATCTGATTGGCATTAAATCCTGACTTTACCGCATTCACCAATATCTCATTGCTCAATTCTGGGTGTTCTTGAGCTGTAGGTAAATCCGACATCACTCTCATCGCTGATGCAACAGCAGATACTGATATATTACGTTGACCTGAGATTTGTGTAATCTCCGTCAAAAAAGAATTTAGATTTTCTTCACCTACATTTTGTTGCAACGCCTGTGCTGAACTCTGTATGAGGTTATTCCTCATCTGTGACATTGCCTCCGCCTGATCCCGTCCGCGCATTTCTCTCTCTACAGCCGAGCGAACGCCTTCTTCTTCCAGCCAGGGATCAATGATTTCTGCCGAGCGGGAGATACCTCGTTCAAAATCCCCCAAGACATTACGGACATTTTCTGCCGGAACTCTTTTAGCCAGGCCTTCCATCGATTTTTGTATGATAAACTCATAAGGCAGGTTATTTTCGGCAAGATTTACCGCCGGTTCCAATAATGCATAAATATCATCCTGGCTGAAGTTTTGGCCTTCGGCGCGGTCAACGACCCTCGTCAATCGTTCGCGATCGATGCCGGCTTGTTCTCCGCGATCCATCAACCCGGAAAGATCTTGTGCTAACGCTGTTGTTACAGCCAGCAACATCAAGCCGAAAAACATCGGTAGGGTTTTTATTGAAATTGTAGTATTTGTATTCATGCTTTTTCTCAGTTATCTATGTCAACGATAACCCTGCCATTTCGACCGCCGAAGCTATCAGATACCGTAGCAACCGACTCCGGCAAATCGAGCCATTCTTCATCATCATTATCACGAACCCGGATGCGATACTCCTGTGATCCGGCAGAAAGCTCAACTTCTGCCTGGTACCGATTCCGGGACACCTCGCGTAAAGGAATACCGGGTTCCTCCCAATCATTGAAATCCCCGGTGATGTAAAGTTGTCCGCTACCCCGATAGCGAACTTCAACTAAAGAGGGTTCTTCACTGCTTAATGTTTTCCATTCAACATCCCGTAACTCCCCATTACCTGAAAAATCGGGTGTTATGGAAACCTCTACACCTGCTGATGCTTCAAAATCGGTGATAAATTGATCGTCGAGGCTGCTCTCCCAACCCAGGCCTGCAAGTCTGCCTGTCAGGGTGATGTTCCGATTATAAGTATATCTGGCGTCGATGGTAGTCCTGTAGAGGCGATCTTCAATCAAAAATGTTTCGTCGCTGTTTTGAGTGGTTTCTACAACAGATCCTTCGCCGTCAAGTTGAAACTCTTCGGTAAATTGATTGATTGAGGTTCTCCAGGTTAAGCTCCAGTCTGGTGTTGGCCTGTAGCCGGCGCCAACCTCGGCACTGAACCCGCGTCCCGGATCAGTTATATGTTCTAAGCTGCTGAAAAACCTGCCGGTTATTCTCCAGTTGAAGTCAAGCCAGTGTTCAAGTTCCAGACCATAGGTATCATAGCGGCTTGACCTTTCATCTTCTTCTGTTCTATACTGCCTCCAGCTCGAACCGGCCTGTACAGACGCCTGGGTAAAGGATCCTAATAATCGATTCACTTTGAGATTCGCCCACTGCATATTTCGGATATAATCCGACTGGTGATGTGTCAGACCACCGTTAATCCGCAGTGACCAGTTTTGATCCAGCCGTTGAGTGAACGTCATGTGCGCCAACCCACCCCACCATGGCGACTCCGTTCCGGGGTGATCGAACAGTTGCCCGCCAGCTGATGCATGGATATTCCTCCCGCTACCGGAACGATAATAACTTGCCATAGGCATCAGGTTATAGAATGCGCCTGTTTCGGCACGATTCCACTCCGAAAGTACCGGCGTCAGGAATGTATTGGAGTTTACACCACTGGTTCCTGTAAGCGAAAACCGGGTTTCAGAGTGTTGGGCTTCTGCTTTTGTCATGATAGTTAACTAGCCAAATATCAGAATAATCCTGATTATCCAGGTCATAATTTGATTACTGCATTCTTGTTCCCGAAGCCATCTTCTCGGTAACTATCCGCAAGTGGATCGGTTACCCATTCTTCGCCATCTTTAACGAACATATAACGATATTCACCTCGGGACAAGGGGACCAATCCGGTCCATACAATTTCTCCGTTTACGGTATTTTTTTTCAGCGGAATGCTTTCCCAATCGCTGAAATCACCCGCCACGGATACCTGTTCAGCTTCATCGGAGACATACACAAATCGCATCCAAAGTTGATCATCCTGTTCATCGGCAACTTCACGCATGGGTACTTCTTCGGTGGTTTCCCAAACCGGTCCGAACATGACCGGCAGGGTCACCAATATTGCAAGCAGTACAGCAGCAGCTGCTGAAATCCAGGATGGCCGGAGTGTCACTGTTTTGGGTTGCATCAAATCGCTAAGCCACT
>SLJN01000232.1 GCA_007135115.1 Balneolales bacterium | reverse complement strand
GATTATAACCGGATTCTCAGTTTCCATATAAAAAATCATGCAGATATTACTGTTGCAAGTATTGAAGCTCCGTTAAATGAAGGATCTTCATTCGGAGTAATTGGAGTTGATGATAGCTATCAGGTTACACGATTTGAGGAAAAGCCCGAAAATCCGACACCGATGCCCGATAATCCAGATGTATGTTTGGCATCTATGGGTATTTATGTTTTCAACACCGATTTGTTAATGGAGCTGCTTGTTGAAGACTCATTAAATGCGAACTCAACTCACGATTTTGGCAATGACATACTGCCAAGAGCCCTTCAAACGTGCAGAATTTTTGCCTGGCCGTTCAGAGACACAGCAACAGATGAGCCGGGCTATTGGCGTGATGTCGGCACAGTTGACGCCTATTATAAATCCAGCATGGATTTAATCAGTGTAACACCGCAACTTAATTTATACGAACGTGAGTGGCCGGTCAGGTCCACACTGTTTCAGCATCCCCCTGCCAAATTTGTCTTTAATGATGAAGGGCGCAGAGGTATGGCCGTAGACTCGATGGTTTCGGAAGGCAGCATCGTTTCCGGTGCCTATGTGAAGGACTCTCTGATCTCTACCAATGTCTATATCATGGATTCCTCGGTTGAAAAATCAGTCATATTGCCCGATGTAACCATTCACCCCGGATGCAAAATACGTAATGCCATAATTGATAAATACTGTATCATCCCGGAAGGAATGGTTATCGGTGAAGATATAGAAACTGACCGAAAATGGTTCCATATTACCGATGAAGGGATAGCTTTGGTAACCCCGGAGATGTTGAAAAACATGAGATATAAAAGTCAGCTCTCCGAAAAACGACAAATACCCAGCTCTATCAAATTGGATATGCATTTTCCGGTTACGGAGTCATTTGGGAATTCCAATTAAAGGATTCGCTTTTCTATAGAAATACCAATTTAAAAGCCGGCAGCTAAGATATAGCTGTCGGCTTTTTGTGTTTAGTGGACCAGGTTTGCAAAAGGCCACCAAGGGGAAATTAGTGTTAGAGTGATAGTAGATGCCGTTTTATAAAAGAAACTTTTCGGAATATTTTTGATGAAATAATTTCAGCTTTTGGAATGGAGTTGTATATATGTTTGGCGCGCAATTAAAAGTGCGAGTTTTGGGGGTTGAAAATTTTTTAAGAAAAACGATTAACAATTGCCCGCGAAATGACTCCCTGTAGTGAAGACATTATGAAACATGAAATTCAATGTAGCTTAACCCCTAAAAAACAAACCAAGACGAGGAACCCTGACATGCAGGATAAATCATCAATTGATACCCCAACTTATCCTGTTCACTACCCTGCTATAAGGAGAGATATAAACCAGACTCTGATTGTTGACGATGATCTCAACATCAGGGCTCTGGTTTCTTTTTATTTGAAAAATTTATGTCGGCCTGATCATGCAGACAATGGCCTTGACGCCCTTGAGGCGGCAGTGAGTAAAAATTATGATCTTTTTTTATTAGATATAGATCTGGGCTACGGCCTCAATGGAGTAGAGGTTGCCCGTAGATTGAGGAAATTGTCACAGTATCAAGATGTGCCTATTGTTGCAATGACAGCGTCAGTTGAACCTGGTATCCGGAATCGATGTTTAGATGCCGGTATGGATGTATTTATCCCGAAACCATTTTATAAAAAGCAGTTATTAAATGAAGTCGAAAATTTGCTAAAGGAGAATAACAGGTGAAATCGAAGTTGAGTTATGAGGATCTCGATGAGCAGATCCGTCTGTATATTAATGGAGCACTTTCTCAAGAGCAGATCGATGAGCTTTGGACGGAGCTGATTCGTCATCCCGAATACATGGAGTATTTTCGTGCATCAGTTAATCTGCATGCTGTTGCAAGAGAGGAAGAAAGTGCCGATGCATTGATTCAACAGCATCAGGAAGATACCACTAATGTTTGGCCACGCTTATTCATAGCGGCTATGCTTATGATTTCAATCGCTGCGGGAGCTTTTTTGTGGTTCCAGCAGCAACAGGTTTCCGGAGGTCCGGAGGCCATAGATCGCATCGAAATCGACATCATGCGGTCAACAGCACAAGTTCCGGATGAGGAGGAAGGTTCTCTGCAACAGGCATTAACGTTAGTTGCCGATGAGCAAACCGATCAGGCTGCTACCCTGCTTGATTCACTACGAGAACGAGGTGGGAGTCAGGAAGTTAAAACAGAGGCGACATTAACCAAAGCCGTAATTGCCTACAATCAGCAGCAGTATACCGAATCCCGGGAGCTGTTTGAAGAAATGCTGGAAGAAGGATCGCTCAATGAAAGTCAGAAAGAACGAGTCCACTGGTACCTTACGCAGAGCCTGATTCGACTCGGCGAGTATGACCTCGCTCGTGATCACGCCGAATACGTTGTTCAAATGGATGGATCTTACTACCGCACCGCTTCAAGTTTATTGGAGCAGATTGAATAGGTAGTTACTGATGCTCAGGTAATTTCAAGATCACAAACAACTCTGATGCCCTGAATCGGTTATCCGTTATTATGGCGGGTTTTCAAAAAGCCGATGGATATCAGCGCGATCATCCACAGAAACAACAGGGAGATTGCAACTTCTCGAGAGGCAGGTGAGCGATACAAGGGGGATGGGTCTCCGTAAAGGGTCATGGCTCCCCACCAATACGGGTTGCTGTTTCGTTGATTCAAGTAGTTCAGTTTTGCCTCTCGCAAAGCCTCATCTTTGGAGTAGCCTTGTTTAAGGTGCTCGTGAAAACTTGAGCTAAGTCGGGCGGCGGTTTCGTCACGAACCGGCCACAGGTTGGTAGCCATACTTCGGGCACCGGCAAATCGAAAGGCTCGGCTCAACCCGGCAATGCCTCCCCCTTTAACGTAGGTTCCCGCACCGGACTCACAGGAGCTTAAAACCACCAGCTCATTTTGCAAATCCATTTCAAACAGCTCGTAAGCAAAAATGTGTGATTGATCACTTTGGTCATTACCCCCGAGGTAGATCACCGAAAACAGGGGGTCATGCGGGGAGACTTCCCCGTGCGTTGCCAGGTGAAGAACACGTCCTGTATGGGCCGTATTAACAAAGTTATCATAATTGGCATCTTCGTTAAGCAGGGTTCTGCAGGAATTTTGGTTGGCATAAAAGGACTGAATATCGTTAACCTCTTTCTCCGCAAACGGGAGCGCAGGGAGCGATTTGCCGGGCTCAAGGACGCTTTCCTGATCACTGGAGCGGGTTACGCCCATTGCCACGATCTCATTGGTCCACCCGGCAATAGAACGGCGGCTATCGGGTTGGGACCATTCATTCAGAGCATGACGGTAGTTTATTATGACATCTTCAATCAAGTAACGCGTACTGCCATAGGCGCCGGGATGTTCGGGCTGGGTTACCGGGAAAACTTCATGCGGGATGTAATACAGAAAATGATCAGGGACAACCTCAACTTGTGAAACATCCGTTAGCCATTCGGGTTCGATAATGCGTGATTGTAAATCATACAAAAACTCAAGGTCGGTATCGCCGGCGTGCATATTCTCAATAGTCTGCTCAATTTCCTGGATTTCCAGGTCACTGAACTCCACGATGCGGCTTTTTATATCATCGCGATAAATGGCATGAATGTACATGCGATTGTCGATCATTCGGTAGTTGAGGATCATCTCGTCGCGGCCCAGTGATTGCTGAACGGCAGGTATGTCCACTTCTTCGAATGCAGACTGATCGTGAATTTTGTGGCGAAGTTGGTTTTTTTCGTTTTCTGCCTTAATCAACATTTCATTCAGTTCGGAGCGCTCATCCTCGTCGGCGTTTCGCATTTGCGATCGCAAGTCATCAATCATCTGCGTGAGCTCTTTGTCGTAAATAAGCTCTTCTTCAGTCAGGACTTCAGATTTTAAAAGGTGATGATTATGAAAATCCGCCTGACTCAGATTGTTTAACCGGTCAAGAAATGTGAGCAACGTCTCATGGGCGTCATCTTCATATAAAATGGAAGCATACAGGCGAAAAGCATCGTCTTTAACCGGGACCAGGCTCGCCCTTCCGGTCTGATAATCCGAGCTGTTTTGAACCCGCCCTAAAGATTCGCGGATATAAGGCTCCATTTTTTCTCGCGCTGCAGACAGCTCCTGATCCAGTTTTTGAGCCCGGGCCAAGGTGTTGTTGACACGAAGTTGTAAG